>JAZNMM010000149.1:0-6597 GCA_045579605.1 Lawsonibacter sp. | reverse complement strand
AAATGTACTATATATCTTTTCAGCCGGATTGTTTATGTCAAAGTCCCATCTCTTCCTTGACTTCCTTGAAGCACTTCACGGCGAAGTCAATGTCAGCCTTGGTGTGGCCAGCGGAGATCTGGGTGCGGATGCGATCCTTGCCCTTTGGCACCACGGGGTAGCAGAAGGCCACTACATAGACACCCTTGACCAGCATACGGTCGGCAAATTCGTGAGCCACCTTGGCATCATAGAGCATAACGGGGACAATTGGGTGCTCGCCGGGGAGCAGTTCGAAGCCCAGTTTCTCCATCTCGGCACGGAAGTAGCGGGCATTCTCATGCACCCTGTCGCGCAGAGCGGTAGAGGCGGTGAGCAATTCCAGGGTCTTGAGCGTAGCGGCGCAGATGGCGGGGGCTACGGTGTTGGAGAACAGATAAGGTCGGCTGCGCTGGCGGAGAAGATCAACGATCTCCTGACGGGCGGCGGTGTAGCCACCGGAGGCGCCGCCGAGAGCCTTGCCGAAGGTCCCGGTGATGATGTCCACTCGGCCCTGCACGCCGCAGAACTCAGGCGTGCCGCGGCCGGTCTCGCCCATGAATCCCACGGCGTGGCTGTCATCTACCATGACCAGCGCGCCGAACTCATCCGCCAGGTCGCAGATGCCCTTCAGATTGGCGATGTAACCATCCATGGAGAACACGCCGTCGGTGGAGATAAGCTTTACCTGGCAACCGGCTTCCTGCGCGGCTACCAACTGGGCACGCAGGTCGGTCATATCGTTATTCTTGTAGCGGAAGCGCTTAGCCTTGCACAGACGAATACCGTCAATGATGGAGGCGTGATTGAGCTCGTCGGAAATCACGGCATCGTCGGGACCCAGGAGGGTCTCGAACAGACCGCCGTTGGCATCGAAACAGGAAGAGTAGAGAATGGCGTCATCGGTGCCAAGGAACTCAGCCAACTTCTTCTCCAGCTGCTTGTGGATATCCTGGGTACCGCAGATGAAGCGTACGGAGGAGAGCCCGAAGCCCCAGGTGTCATAGCTGGCCTTGGCGGCATCGATCAGCTCCTGGTTATCGGACAGGCCGAGATAGTTGTTGGCGCACATGTTGACCACCTGGGCGGCGGCGGTGGTGTCGATGCGGGAGCGTTGGGGGGTGATGATGATGCGTTCGTCCTTCCAGGTGCCCGCTTCCTTAATGGCGGCCAGTTCCTGACGGAATTTTCCCAATTTCATAAGATATTCCTCCTTATTTCTTGCTCCAGTCCAGAACTATCTTGCCGGACTTACCGCTGTTCATGGCATCAAAGCCCTTCTGGAAGTCAGTATAGTGGAAACGGTGGGTAATGACGGGCGAGAGATCCAGACCACCCTGCACCATATAGCTCATCTGGTGCCAGTTATCCATCTTGCGGCCGTAAATACCTTGCAGAGTGAGACCCTTCATAATAATGCTGTTCATATCCATGGGTACGGGCTGGTTGGAGATGCCGAGCAGGCTGATTTTACCGCCATTGCGCATAACGGAGATCATCTGACTGAGGGCGGTACCATTGCCGCTCATCTCAAGGCCCACGTCGAAACCTTCCACCAGCTTCTGCTCACGCATGACCTGTGTCAGATCTTCTTTGGCTACGTTGACCGCCGCATCAGCCCCCATCTTGCGGGCCAGATCCAGGCGATATTCATTGACGTCGGTGATGATGACCCGGCGTGCACCGACGTACTTGCAAATACCAACGGCAATGATACCGATAGGGCCAGCACCAGTGATAAGCACGTCCTCGCCCACCAGATTCCACATCAGAGCGGTGTGGGTGGCGTTTCCGAAAGCGTCGAAAAAGGCTACCACGTCCTCGGGCAGACTCTCATCGATGATAATCACGTTAGTGGCGGGGATGCAGACGTACTCCGCGAAGGCGCCGTTGCGATCTACACCCACCCCCTGAGTGTCCTTGCACCACTGGATGTTTCCGGTGTGACAGTTGCGGCAGTGGCCGCAGGTAATGTGACCCTCGCCGCTGACACGCTGCCCAACGTAGAGCCCGGTGACACCTGCGCCAAGCTCGGCAATTTCGCCTACATACT
The DNA here is from genome assembly GCA_045579605.1 of Lawsonibacter sp. Lineage (GTDB taxonomy): Bacteria > Bacillota > Clostridia > Oscillospirales > Oscillospiraceae > Lawsonibacter. Next base: position 4,526 of record JAZNMM010000149.1, on the reverse strand, counting down.
CATGGCCGATGGCCATGGGGGGCTTGATGTGTTCCTGAGCCCAGGGATCCCAGTTGTAGATGTGCACGTCGGTGCCGCAGATGGCAGTCTTATGTACCTTGATAAGCACTTCACCGGGACCAGGCTGGGGAACGGGAATCTGAACGAGTTCCAGACCGACGCCTGGAGCGGTTTTGACCAATGCGTCCATGTATTTCACGACAATTGTCCTCCTCTCGAGTACACTATTTTATTTTTAGTCTCTCCAGAAGAGACATTACAAGAAAACAGCGGAAATGTCAAGGGCAAATGCAGAAAAATTTGGCTATCAAAATGCTATCGGTGTCCAAACAGTGTTCAACCCGGCAGTTGTGTCACCACAGGCCGTTCCCCAACACCTTTATCGCCAGTTGACCACCTGGCCACAAGCAAACAGGCTTGCGACGGCGGCACGAGAGGCCTCGATCGGCGTCAGGTCGTCTTGTCCGCCACAAAAAATGCTCTTTTTCTTTGATTTCTTCACTGTTTTCGAACTTCCTGACCGTCCGTATAACCCGGAGGTCGCAGGTTCAGGTCCTGTCCCCGTAACCAGAAAGAACGCCTCACTATCCTGAGATAGTGAGGCGTTTTTTGCGTATTTACCCCGGGACTTTCGCTGTTTTCAGAACTTCTCCCGGTTGATCCACAGGCCCAGGGCGGGATTGGGGATGTAGTAGATCTCCTCACCGTCGGGCAGGGTGTTGTAGCCGTACTGCAGCTTTTCCGGGTCATAGCGCTTGGCCATCTCATCATAGTCCGCAGCTCCGAAACCCACACCCTCGATTTCTTCCTTGGTGATGTTCTTCACCGCATAAGTGATGTTGAAGCGGCCGTCGGAAGAGCCGTGGATCAGGTGGGCCGCTGCTCCCATATTGGCGCGCAGGTCGTCGTTCTCGGGCTTTTCAAACTGCTCCAGGGTGTTGATGCGGCCCTTGTAGCCGTACTTGCGGATGAGCTTATCCACCTGCTCGTCCTCGCCAAAGCGCTCCACACCGGGAGCCAGCACCAGCAGCTCACCTCCGTCGGCAATGGCCATACGGGTGCGGTACACAGACTTGTTGCCCAGCCAGGTGCTCTTGAACTCAGAGGGATCCAGATAGACCACGCACTTCTTGATGCCGGTATCCACAAAGTCGATGTTCTTCTCCTGGGCCAGTTCAATGGCGGCCTCCAGCACCTTGCGGGTGTCACCAATAAACAGGCCGTGGGTGCGGATCTGACCGCCGGGGGCGGTGCAGACGGTGAGGACGAAGAGGATGGGGCGGTCCTTCAGGAAGTGCTCCATGCCGTAGTCAAAGACCTTGCGCACAGGAGTGTGGTCCTTGCCCATCATCCGCTCCATACCGTAGACCGCGCCCACCATGTGGCTCTTGTTGATCATGTCGCTGCCGCCCACGCCCACAAACAGGTTCTTGGAGTGGTTGGCCATGCCGATCACCTCGTGGGGTACCACCTGACCGGGAGAGATGATCAGATCATAGCTCTGGTCCATAACGCGGCGGTTGACCTCCACGCTCACGGGGTCATGCCACAGGCCCTCGGTGACCTCCTCCAGATAGGAGGCGGGAACTTCACCGATCTTCATCACATCGGTACGCCAGTTGTGGGGGATAAAGCACTCATAGGGGATGTCGCCGAACATGATGGCGGCCTCCTCCCGGGTGACGGGAACGTGGGTGCCCAGCGCGGGCAGGATGTCCACATGGCAGCCCTGCTCGGTCAGCGCGTGGTAGTACACGTTGGTGATGTAGCCGGCATTGGAGTGGAAGCGGGTGAAATCAGGAGGGATGATCAGAACATTTTTCAGCGCACGGCCTTCCAGGCTGGCAAGCAGCGCGTCCCGGATCTCTTCCCGGGACAGGCCCTGCTCACTTTTCGCGTAGAAAAAGTTTTCCATATCCGGTTCTCCTTACACGCCGCTGTAGGCGGAGAAGCCGCCGTCCACCGGGATAACGATGCCGGTGACGAAAGAGGCAGCCTCATTATCCAACAGGAACATCAGCGCGCCCAGCAGCTCCTCAGGCTCGCCGAAGCGGCCCATGGGGGTGGCGGCCAGGATCTTGCCGGTGCGGGCGGTGGGGGTGCCGTCGGGATTCCACAGCAGCGCGGCATTCTGCGCGGTGGAGAAGAAGCCGGGGGCAATGGCGTTGACCCGGATGCCCATCTTGGAGAAGTGGACGGCCAGCCACTGGGTAAAGTTGGAGATGGCGGCCTTGGCTCCGGAATAAGCAGGGATCTTGGTCAGGGGGGTATAGGCGTTCATGGAGCTGATGTTCAGAATGCTGCAGCCCTCACGGCCCAGCATGTCCTTGGCAAAAGTCTGGGTGGGCAGCAGGGTGCCGATGAAGTTCAGGTTGAACACAAACTCCACGCCGCTCTGGTCCAAATCGAAGAAGCTCTTGGTATCGGCGTCCAGATCGCCCGCCTCGTAGTACTCCTTATCGGTGCTGGCCCGGGGATTGTTGCCGCCGGCGCCGTTGATCAGAATCTCACAGGGGCCCAGATCGGCCAGTACCGCCTGGTGGCAGGCCTCCATGGACTCCTTGTCCAGCACGTTGCACTTGTAGGCACTGGCCTGACCGCCCTCGCTGCAAATATCCTGAGCCACCTTATCGGCGGCCTCCAGATTCAGGTCCAGCACCGCAACCTTGGCTCCGGCAGCAGCCAGGGCCTTGGCAAACATGCCGCACAGCACACCGCCGGCACCGGTAACGACGGCCACCTTGCCGTCAATGTGAGCCTTAATGGGAAGATTCATAACTTTTTCCTCCTTAAATGTTGATCAGAAACAAAGGGTGTTGATCCCGTGGGCCACGCCGTCCTCGTCACAGGACAACGTGATCTCGTCCGCCAGTTCCTTGACCTCCGGGCAGGCGTTGGCCATGGCCACGCCGACCCCCGCGTCGCGGATCATGGACAGGTCGTTGAGCCCGTCGCCAAAGGACATGGTCTCCTCCCGGGCAACGCCCAGGTGTGCCGCAAGGGCCAGCAGGGCCTCCCCCTTGTTGGCGTGGCTCTGGTTGATCTCCACATTGTCCACCACGGAGCTGGACACGATGATGTTATCAAACTGCCGGGGCAGCTGCTCCATTAGGTCCAGCCGCAGCTGGGGACGATTGGTGAAAAACTGCACCTTTTGAACGTCGCTTCCCTGCTGCAGGATAAACTGCTTCAGCTCCGGCACCGGCTTGCGCAGCTGGCGCACCATCTTTCGATAGTGGGGGCTGGACACCATCTCATCCACGCGCTCTTTCAGCGCCTCGGTCATGAAGGCATCGTTATTCATGTAGCAGTCGTAGATCACAGGCAGCGTATCCAGATACTCCATCAGTTCCACCGTCTGGCCGGCGGGCAGCTCCGCTCTGTAAATGACCTGACCGGTCTGCAGATCGGCCACCTGCGCGCCGTTGATGGTGATGACGTAGCGGATAAAGGGCAGCTCCCGGATAAAGTCCGGCATGCCGCCGTAGAAGCGGCCTGTGGTGGGCACGATATGGATCCCGGCCGCAGCTGCCCGCTCCAGTGCCTCCAGATTGCCCTGCGTGAGCTTCTTGTCCGAGTTGAGCAGGGTGCCGTCCAGATCCAGCGCGATGATTTTGACCGGCTTACGCATTGTAGGTGCTGGCTGCGGTGTCGCCGCCATGACCGGTCCAGTTGGTGTGGAAGAACTGACCGCGGGGCTGGTCGATGCGCTCATAGGTGTGGGCGCCGAAATAGTCGCGCTGAGCCTGCAGCATGTTGGCAGGCAGGGCGGCGGTGGTGTAGCCGTCGAAATAGCTCAGGGCAGAGGAGAACGCAGGCATGGGGATGCCGGCCTTCACCGCGTAGGCCACCACCTCGCGCCAGGAGTCCACCAGAGACTTGATGGTCTGGGCAAAGTAGTCGTCCAGCAGCAGGTTGTCCAGGTCGGGGTTCTTCTCATAGGCTTCCTTGATCTTGCCCAGGAACACGCTGCGGATGATACAGCCGCCGCGCCACATCAGGGCGATGCCGCCGTAGTTGAGGTTCCAGCCGTAGGTCTTGGCGGCGGTACGCATCAGAGTATAGCCCTGAGCGTAGGAGATGATCTTGGAGGCATACAGAGCCTTGCGGATGCACTCGATAAAGGCGGCCTTGTCGCCCTGGAAAGCAGGCACGTTCTTGGGGAATACCTTGGCGGCCTCCACGCGCTCGTTCTTCATGGCGGACAGGCAGCGGGCAAACACAGCCTCACCGATCAGGGTCAGGGGCACGCCCTCGTCCAGAGCGGCAATGCCGGTCCACTTGCCGGTGCCCTTCTGGCCGGCGGTGTCCAGGATGTACTCCACGGTGGTCTCGCCCTTCTCATCCTTATAGCCCAGGATGTCACGGGTGATCTCGATGAGGTAGCTGTCCAGCTCGGTCTCGTTCCACTGGGCAAAGACCTGGTGCATCTCCTCAGAACTCATGCCAAGGCCGTCGCGCATGAGCTGATAAGCCTCGCAGATGAGCTGCATATCACCGTACTCAATGCCGTTGTGGACCATCTT
>JAZNMM010000148.1:0-7306 GCA_045579605.1 Lawsonibacter sp. | reverse complement strand
GTAGTAGTCAGCTGGCAGATGGGCAATGATGCCTATTATCTGGGCGTATATTCTCTGGACGACTCGGACGAGCAGATGCTGGTGTCTACCACCTATGACGGCTATTGCCTGGTGGATATGGACGAAGACGGCCGCATGGAGTTGGCGGTGGTCCAGACCGACCCGGAGCAAAAGCTGGGAGAAGTGGTGTTGTATGACTGGCAGGGGGAGCGGGAGCCGATGCAGCAGCGGGTGGCCCTGTCTGCGGGCCTGGCCGGCGTGCGCCAGATCCGTTCCGGGACCATTGCAGATGGAGTGCCTGCCCTGTACATCAAGACGGACCTTTCGGATGGGCGGCGGGCCACCGAGCTGGTGGCCATGGACAAGCAGGGAGTGCTGTCCAATCTGTCCATGGACGGGGAAAGCGCCGTGAGCCGGGAGGTCTATGACCTCTACCGGGACATCACGCACACCGACGTGAATGGTGACGGCGTTCTTGAGATCGCGCGCCCCAGACAACTCAATTCCTACCCCGGCATTACCGGCGCATGGCTGGCCGACTGGGTGCAATATGCGCGCAACAGTCGGGCGAAGACGGTGTGTACCACCTATTACAACGCGGCCGACGGCTGGTATCTGATCGTGCCCCAGCACTGGCAGGGGCGACTGGTTCTCACCCGCAACGACAGCGTGAGCGGACAGCGGGCGGTGAATTTCTCCCTGTGGCAGGGGGAGAACAAAGAGCCCTTGACGTTCCTCACCGTGTACAAGCTGACCGGTTCCAGCCGCAGCTTGCGTGCAACTAGCGCAAACCGGTTTGTTCTGGCTGAGGAGGGCAGCGCCGTGTACGCGGCTACTTTCTACAGCGGCTGGGACTGTGGTGTGGATGAAACCGAACTTCTGGAAAATTTCCGGCTCATCGTCAGCAGCTGGTCGGGAGACTGACCTGGCCTGAGCGATATAATCCGAACCCGCTTTGCGGGGCGGATTTTCGCGCCAGACTTTATTTCATTCTTTGCTGGGCGTCAGCCCAGCTGCATCATTCAATTTCGCCTGACACAAAAATACACTCCCGCAAGGTCGCAGATTTCTGAGCGTGTATGGGCAGGCGATGCAAGGCGCCGGATTGCAGATGGGCTTTGTGCCCGTCAAAAGACGGCAACGAAGCAATGCCAATGCATACGCGTTCAGAAACGGGTTCGGATTATATTGCTCAGGCTAAGGAGAAAGGAGCAAGCATATGAGAAAGGTACTGGTCCTGGAGGACGAGGAGAATATTCGCAGCTTTGTGGTCATCAACCTCAAGCGCGCCGGCTACGAGACCATTGAGGCCGCCACCGGAGAGCAGGCGCTGACCCAACTGAAAAACAACCCGGGCATCCGGGTGGCCCTGTTGGACGTGATGCTGCCCGACATCGACGGTTTTGAGGTCTGCCGGCGCATCCGCTCCACCAACAACACCATCGGCATCATTATGCTCACCGCCCGCACCCAGGAGATGGACAAGGTCACCGGCCTGATGACCGGAGCGGACGACTATGTGACCAAGCCCTTTTCCCCCGCGGAACTGACCGCCCGGGTGGACGCGCTGTTCCGCCGTACGGGAAGTGTGGAGTCCGCTCCCGCCCCCGGAGAGCTGTATCAGCCCCCCTTCCTGCTCAATACCCGCAACCGCACGCTGGAAAAGAACGGCCAGCGTGTCAAGCTGACCCAGGTGGAGTACGGGCTGATGAAGCTGTTTATGGAAAATCCCGGTAAGGCCATGTCCCGGGAGGAGATTCTGGACGCGGTGTGGGGTAAGGATTTTCTGGGTGAGCTGAAGAGCGTGGACGTGAATATCCGCCGCCTGCGCATCAAAATTGAGGACGATGCCCAGAACCCCGCTTTTATCACCACCGTGTGGGGCTTTGGCTACAAGTGGGATCTGCAATGAACCGTATTTGATCCACCCGGACCGACCGGGAAGAAGGAAAGGAGGATGCGACCGTGGCAAAAAAAGCAGAGCAGGGCAGGGCCAAAATGCAGGGCATTCGCCAGCGCTGGCTTGCCAACAGCGTCAGCGTGGTGCTGTTTATGGTGGTACTGGCTGTGGTGGCGTTCTCCGTGGCCATGGCAGGCTACTACTACGATGCCATGGAGGAGGGACTCAAGGCCCGGGCGGGCAGTGCTGCCTCCTTCTTCCGCAACTACACCGAGTCGGAGTATCACCGTGCGGCCAAAAGCTATGTGGACAACTTCAGTGAAAAGAGCAGGCTGGAACTGCAGTTTATTGAAACGGACGGGTCCATTCTCTATTCCAGCTACGGGCTCACTACCGGTACCATGCCCCGCACCACGGACATTGAGGATGCATTCACCTCCTCCGTGATGCAGGTGTGGCGGGGCAAGGACCCCATCACGCAGGAGCGCATTATGGCGGTCACCGCGCCGGTGCTCTATCGTGGCAATCTGGTGGGCGGCGTGCGTGTGGTCACTTCCATGATGGAGGTGGACCGACGGCTGGTGCTGGCCACCGGGGCGCTGGCGCTGGTCGGCATGGCGTTGCTGGCCATGCTGTATATTTCCAACCTGTTTTTTGTGCGCTCCATCATTGAGCCGCTGGGCGGCATCACCGAAACGGCCAAACGCATCGCCGACGGCAGCTACGGCATCCAGCTGGAAAAGACCTATGAGGACGAGATCGGCGAGCTGATCGACGCCATCAACGATATGTCACTGAAGATACGCCAGTCGGAGAAGGTGCAGACGGAATTTATTTCCTCCGTCTCCCATGAGCTGCGCACCCCGCTGACCGCCATCAACGGCTGGGCGGAGACCATCATGAACGGCGAGCTGCGCCAGCCCCAGGACGTGAAAAAGGGCATGGGCATCATCGTCAGCGAGGCACGCCGGCTGACCAACATGGTAGAGGAGCTGCTGGAGTTTTCCCGCATTTCCGACGGACGCTTTACCCTGGCGGTGGAGCCGCTGGACCTGAAAGCGGAGCTGGAGGACGCGGTGTACACCTACCGGGAGTTTTTCCGGAGAGACGGGATCGAGCTGAACTACTTTGACTGTCCGGAGGAGGAAATCCCCATCATTGGTGACCCGGAGCGGCTGCGGCAGGTGTTCTGCAATCTGTTGGACAACGCGGCCAAGCACGGTGGCGCGGGCAAGCGCATCGACGTGGCCATCCGCGTGGAGGAGGGACAGGCGCGCATCATCATCCGGGACTATGGCCCCGGCATCCCCGAGGAGGAACTGCCCTTCGTGAAAAACAAGTTCTACAAGGGCAGCTCCAAGGCCCGCGGCAGCGGCATCGGGCTGGCGGTCTGCGAGGAGATCGTGGAGCGCCATGAGGGTGAACTGGAGCTGACCAACGCCCCCGAGGGCGGCTGCGCGGTGCAGATCACCCTGCCGATTAGAACATAAGTTCGAAATAATGCTTGCGTTTGCAGGCGGATATGATAAAATAATTGACACAAGACGCGGTGCGTCTGAAGGAGCATCCATGAGCAACGAGTGCAAGAACAAGTCCTGTCCCGCCTTTAAGACCATGTGCGGCGGACAGGCTCTGATCGAAGGGATCATGATGCGCGGCCCCAAAAAGCAGGCCGCGGTGGTCCGCCGTCCGGACGGAGAACTGGAGATCCGGCAGGAGGAACTGAAATTTAACAAGGACCGCCACCCCATCGTGGGGGTACCCTTTATCCGGGGCGTGTTCACCTTTGTGGACTCCATGGTCAACGGGGTGAAGAACCTGATGTGGTCGGCGGAGTTTTTCCCGGAGGAGGGAGAGCCGGAAGAACCCTCCCGGTTGGAACAGTGGCTGGAAAAGAGGCTGGGCGGTGAGAAGTTTTATTCGCTGGTCATCAGCCTTGCGGTGATCATGGGCATCGGTCTTTCCGTGGTGCTGTTTTTTCTGCTGCCTACCTTGCTGGGCGGATTGGTTGCCATGATCACCCCGTCTATGCTGGTACGCAACCTGGCTGAGAGCCTGCTGAAAGTGGTCATCTTCCTGGTCTATCTGGCCCTGTGTTCCCGCATGAAGGACATCCGCCGGGTGTTCCAGTACCATGGAGCGGAGCACAAGACCATCTTCTGCTATGAGGCCGGGCTGGAATTGACGGTGGACAACGTAAAAAAGCAGCCCCGTCACCATCCACGGTGCGGTACCAGCTTTTTGTTTGTGGTGATCATCGTGTCTATTCTGGTGTCCACGGTGGTGTTCTATTTCTGGCCCATTCAAAATTCCCTGCTGCGGTTTCTGGCCCATCTGGTGATGCTGCCCGCCATCGTGGGGGTGAGCTACGAGTTCAACCGCTGGTGCGGTCGGCATGATAACGCCCTGACCCGAGTGCTCACTGCCCCCGGTCTGTGGCTGCAGAACTTCACCACCTTTGAGCCGGACGAGAGCATGATGGAAGTGGGCATCAAGGCGCTGGAGCTGGTCTTGCCGGAGAACAAAGGCGAGGACGAATGGTAAGTGCCCCGCACGGATTATCGAAAAAAGAGAGATATGAGGTGATCCCATGGCAACCACCTATAACAACCTGTTTCTGGACACCCGCAACCGGCTGCGTCAGGCCGGGGTGATCTCCGCCCAAATGGAAGCGCGGGAGATCGTTTGCTATGCCGCGGACAAGAGCAGAGAGCAGCTGTACCGGGACATGTCCCTGTACGTATCCAGCGATCTGGAGCGCCGGGTGGACGAGTTGGTGCAGCGACGTCTGGCCGGAGAGCCGGTGGCCTATATCGTGGGCGAGTGGGAATTCTATGGCCTGCCGCTGGACATCTCCCCGGAGGTGCTGGTGCCCCGGGAGGATACGGAGGTACTGGCCGACCGGGCCATTCGCAAGACCCTGGATGCCGGCGAGGGCGCCCGGGTGCTGGACCTGTGCGCCGGCAGCGGCTGCGTGGGTCTGGCGGTGGCGGCCAACGCCCCGGAGTGCCGGGTGGTGCTGGGTGAGCTGTCGGAAAGTGCGCTGCGCCTGTGCAAGCAGAACGTGCGGCGCAACAGCCTCAATGCCCGGGTCACCTGCATGAGCGTCAACGCGCTGGAGCCGCCGTCGGCGGCCCTGTGGGACTTTGACGTGATCGCCTGCAACCCTCCCTACATACCCACCGATGTCATTGACACGCTGGACATCAGCGTGCGGGAGTACGAGCCGCGCATGGCTCTGGACGGCGGCGAGGACGGGCTGGACTTTTACCGCTTCATTGCCGCCCGGTGGAAATCTGCCCTGCGTCTGGGGGGTACCCTTGCCTTTGAAGTGGGCTACGACCAGGCCGAGGCGGTAGAGCAGATCCTGTTGGAGAATGGATTTGAGAACATCATCAAAACCCCCGATACCCAGGGTATTCTGCGGGTGGTGGAGGGTACGATCAACAACTGAGTGTCCGATTTAATGGACAGGCGTTGTGCGAGAATGGTACTATAAACGGGAAGGACCGGAGCTCCGGTCTGGAAAGGATGAATGGAATATGGCAACGAAGAAGCCTGTTGTGGAAAGCGCCGCCCCCGCGTCGGACAAGAAGAAGGCACTGGAGACCGCCATGGCGCAGATCGAGCGCACCTATGGCAAGGGCTCCATCATGCGGTTGGGTGAAAATGCAGACTCGATGGTAGAGGCCATCCCCACCGGTTCGCTGGCACTGGACCTGGCGCTGGGCATCGGCGGTCTGCCCAAGGGCCGCATCATTGAGATCTATGGGCCGGAGTCCTCCGGCAAGACCACCCTTGCCTTGCACGTGGTGGCCGAGGCCCAGAAGCGGGGCGGTGAGGTGGCCTTTATCGACGCCGAGCACGCGCTGGACCCCACCTATGCCCGGGCGCTGGGTGTGGACATCGACTCCATGCTCATTGCTCAGCCCGACACGGGTGAGCAGGGGCTGGAAATCTGCGAAACGCTGGTGCGTTCCGGCGCTATCGACGTGGTGGTGGTGGACTCCGTAGCCGCCCTGACCCCCCGGGCTGAGATCGAGGGAGATATGGGCGACAGCCACGTGGGTCTGCTGGCCCGGCTGATGAGTCAGGCGCTACGCAAACTGGCCGGTTCCATCGCCAAGACCAACTGCATCGTCATCTTCATCAACCAGCTGCGGGAAAAGGTGGGCGTCATGTACGGCAACCCCGAGGTGACCACCGGCGGCCGGGCGCTGAAGTTCTACTCCTCCGTGCGTATCGACGTGCGCCGCATCGAGGCACTGAAGAACGGCTCCGAGATCATCGGCAACCGCACCCGGGCCAAGATCGTCAAGAACAAGGTGTCGCCCCCCTTCCGTGAGGCGGAGTTTGACATCATGTACGGGGAGGGTATCTCCAAGATCGGCGAGCTGCTAGACATCGGTGTGAAGCTGGACCTGGTGCAGAAGTCCGGCTCGTGGTTTGCCATGGGTGAGCTGCGGCTGGGCCAGGGCAGAGACGCTGCCAAGGAGTTCCTGCGGGACAACCCGGAGCTTGCCGAGGAGCTGGAGCAGAAGATCCGCGCCAACGCCTATAAGCTGATGAGCAAGCAGTCTCAGGCGGCCGCCCGGGCCGCCGGCCGCGCGGTGGACGTGAGCGCGGACGATTTTGAGGATAAGGACAACTGACCATGCGCATAGAAGAACTGAAACCCTCCAAACGGGTGCAGGGGCGATGGCTCGCTGTGCTGGAGGACGGAAGTATTCTGCGTGTGGGAGAGGGCGAGGTCATTGACTTCGCCCTCTACGCCGGTAAAGAGCTCACTGACGAGCTGGCGCAGCAGCTGATCGAAAGCACCCGGCGCACCGGGTTAAAGGAAAAGACGCTGGAGTTGCTCAGCCGTAAGCCCATGTCCCGCAAGGAGCTGGAACGCAAGCTCACCCAGTGGGAGGCCGGGGAGGAGGAGAGCGCCGCCATCTGTGACCGGATGGAGGAGTTGGGCTTTCTTAACGATGCTTCCTATGCCGCTCAGGTGGTGCGCCATTACAGCCAAAAGGGCTGTGGGGAGCACAAACTGCGGGACGAGCTGTACCGCCGGGGCGTGCCCCGGGACTTGTGGGAGGATGCGCTGGCTCAGGCGGCCGACCACGCCGATGCCATCGATGCGTTCGTCCGCAAGCGGCTGACGGGGAAAACGTCCGACCGCAAGGAACTGAAAAAGGTATCCGACGCGCTGGCCCGCCGGGGCTACGGCTGGGAGGATATCTCTGCTGCCCTGCGTCGTTTTGGGGCGGATGCAGAGGATTAAACTCTGAATTGGAGCGATCATATGTCTTACAAAATTGCATTCATCTCGCTGGGCTGTGCCAAAAATCTGGTCAATGCCGAGCAGATGATGGCTCTGTGCCGGGACGCGGGCTACACCGTCACCGGTGAGCCGGA
>JAZNMM010000147.1:0-7792 GCA_045579605.1 Lawsonibacter sp. | reverse complement strand
CCCGCGGCCCCGGTGAGACCCAGCTGGAAAGTGACCGCCGCCACATTCGCCGAAAGATCTCCAAGCTGGAAAGTGAACTCAAGGAGGTGCGCCGCATCCGTGGTGTGCAGCGGGAGCGCCGCATCAAAAACGAGGTGCCGGTGGTGGCCATCGTAGGCTACACCAACGCGGGCAAGTCCACCCTGCTCAACAAGTTGACCGGGGCGGATATCCCCGCCAACAACCGCCTGTTTGACACACTGGATACTACGACCCGCACACTGGAGATCTCCGATACCTGCACCGTGCTCATTTCGGACACCGTGGGATTTATTTCCAAGCTGCCCCATCATCTGGTGGAGGCCTTCAAGGCCACGCTGGAGGAACTGGAATTTGCCGACCTGCTGCTCCACGTCATCGACGCTTCCAACCCCGAGTGGCGGGATCAGGCGGCGGTGGTGGACGAGCTGATTCGGGAACTGGGGGCGGAGCAGACGCCCCGCCTTGAGGTGTTCAACAAATGTGACCGCTATGTGGGGGAAATTCGCCCCCATGGGGAAAATATCGTCTCTATCTCCGCAAAAACCGGAGAGGGGATGGATCAACTGCTGGAAGCCATCGGCAAGCGGCTGGACAGCGGTGCAAAACGGGTGACTATCCACCTGCCCTATGACAAGGGCGGTCTGCTGGATGCGCTGTATAAAGAAGCCAAGGTGGAGCAGGTGGATTACTCGGACACCATCGACGTGGTGGCCGTATGCACCCCCAAGACCATCGGGCAGCTTGGCCCTCTGGTGGAGGGCTGGCAGCCCCATAAGGAGCCTTGGGAAGATTGAGAGAAAAGGGCCGCTGGAAACAGCGGCCCTATTTGTTTGTTAGTCGGAGCAGGTCGTCCGTGTGTTGGCTCAGGTAGTCCGTCACCCGGCGTACCAGCAGGGCGAACTGTTCCGGTGATTGGCGGCGCTCCCCTTGTTCCCAACAAAAAACGAGAGACTCCAACAGGACTACATCGCCGATGAGGTCTTCGCATGTGTCACAAAAATCGTTTGTAAAATCGTAATTGCAGTTCATAATGTAATCTCCTTTGCATATCGCTAGTGGCGATTATAACTCACTGGAACTCAAATGTCAATCGCTGAAAGCTATATATTTCCGAGGGGATAGCTGTGAGCTATAATAGAAGCGGTGATGAAAATGAAAGACTACAAAATTGTGTTTCGAAATGCGCGCGAAAAAAAGGGATTGAGCCAGTATAAGTTGGCGAAAATGGTGGGTATTACCCAGTCCTTTATGAACGAGATTGAAAGCGGCAAAAAAAGTCCGTCTATTGAAGTGTTTTTTCGTATTTGTGAGGCGCTGGATATTAAGGTGTTTCCGGAGGAATAAAGGGTGTTTCGCCCTTTGGGGCGACCTACTTTGCCCGTGTCGGCAAAGTAGGCAAAACGCCACCGGGGTTTGAGTGGGATGAGATTGGCCACTTCGTGTCTGCATCTCATACACTCTGCACCCCGGACCCCGGAGTGAACGGCTCGTCTGCGCAGGATGTTCCTCGCGTCCGGCGCTCCTGTGACGACACATTGTGCTTCGTTTGGCTGCCGCCCTGCCCATATACAATCGGATTGCGTGTCTACCGCACAAGGCGCCTGCTGCGATGCGGCTTTCGTTTCTGTTCCATAGCCGGCGGGGCAGGGTAGACCGATATGCTCGCAGATAGTAGGCAATGCGGCAGCCTAATCGGCGCTGTATTGGTCAGATCGCTCCGCCGGCCGATTGGTAGGATAGCCAGGTCGATTGCCCAAAGGAAATTCTAAGAAACCATGGGTTTCTTAGCGCCTTTTTCGTGTCTTTTGTGGCGGGACAAAAGACACCCGCCCGGGGGCGGAACGATCCCTTCCCGCCCGCAGGGCGAAATACATATCAAGCAAGAAAGGAGGCAGTCTCCATGACCGAATATTATATCCCCACCGGGCGCAGTGAGGTGCGGCTGGTGGAAAAACGCTCGGAATTTATCGGCCGGGTCTGGCGGGTGGAGAGTGAGGAAGAGGCCCGCGCCTGCATTGAGGCCACCCGGAAAAATGATTATGATGCCCGGCACCATTGCTGGTGCTACATCATCAAGGACGGCCCGGTCCGTTACTCCGACGACGGCGAGCCTCAAGGCACGGCCGGCCAGCCCATGCTCAACGTGTTCCAGCGGGAAGGCATTGAAAATGTGTGTTGCGTGGTCACCCGGTACTTTGGCGGCATCCTGCTGGGGGCGGGCGGGCTGGTGCGGGCCTACACCCAGAGCGCCAAGGACGCGCTGGATGCGGCGGGGGTGTCGGTGGTGCGCCGGTGGGTGGCCATGGAGCTGCCCTGTACGTACAATCAGTTTGAGACCATGCGCCGGGAGGTGACCGCCTTTGACGGCGTGGTGGAGAATATCGACTACGGCGCGGACGTGGTGCTGTCCGTTTTGCTGCCCGAGGAGCGCGCACAGGCGTTCCGGGCGCGCATCGTGGACGTGAGCGCGGGGGCTGTGGAGCCTATGGAGGCTGGGGAGCAGTTCAAGGATGTGCCCCTGCGGCCGCCGGTGTGAATAGGAAAGAAACACTGACCTGTTGGTCAGTGTTTTTTTGTTTTCTCGAATAAAATGCATGCTTTTGAGCATATCATGAAAAAATAGACCATGAGTGCGTGAAATGTTTTGAAAATGTAAATTCAGCGTTAAGATGCCGTTAACTTGCTTGTAATCCCGGTTGGACACCGCTATCATGTATCGGTGGAAAAAGTCGAAACGGGTAGAATGCGCCCGGACAGAAGGTGCACAAATGGAACTTCGCATTGGAATTGATATTGGCTCCACAACAGTCAAGGTGGTGGTGCTGGACGAGCAGGACCGGCTGCTGTTCCGCTCCTACGAGCGGCACTTTTCCAGAGCCAGGGCCCGGGCGGCCCAGACCCTGCGCTCGCTGACGCAGCTGTTGGCGGGGCGACAGGTGCATCTGGCGGTCACCGGCTCGGCTGGGTTGGGCGTGGCCAAGGCGGCGGGCCTTGCCTTCGTGCAGGAGGTGTATGCCACCGCTGCCGCTGTAAACACCTACATACCGGACACCGATGCGGTCATTGAACTGGGCGGAGAGGACGCCAAAATCATTTTCTTCGGTGGTGCACTGGAGGAGCGCATGAACGGCTCCTGTGCCGGTGGTACGGGTGCGTTTATTGACCAGATGGCCACGTTGATGAATGTGACGGTGGACGAGCTGGACGCGCTGGCCCTGAAGCATGAGCGCATCTATCCCATCGCCAGTCGCTGCGGTGTGTTTGCTAAAAGTGACATTCAGCCCATCCTCAATCAGGGTGGGCGCAAGGAGGATGTGGCAGCCTCCATTTTTCAGGCCGTGGTGGACCAGACGGTGGCCGGTCTGACGCAGGGGCGCGAACTCAAGGGTAAAATCGTGTTTTTAGGCGGCCCTCTGCACTTTTTGATGGGGCTACGGGAGCGCTTTGTGGATACGCTGAAGCTGGACGGGGAGCACGCGGTGTTTCCGGAAGATGGGGACTGCTTTGCGGCCATGGGTGCGGCCCTTTGTTCCGGGGAATATGAGCTGCGGGACTTTGACCGGGCGCTGGAGCAGCTGGAGCGCAGCGTGGACAGTGCCGCCCCGGTGAGCACCCTGCCCGCCCTGTTTGCCTGCCGGCGGGACTATGAGGCCTTTGCCGCCCGGCATGCCGCCAGTGCCCCGCCCTGTGTGGATATGGACAGCTACCGGGGGGACGCGTGGCTGGGCATCGATGCCGGCTCCACGACCACAAAAATAGCCCTTATTACCCCAGAGGGTGGCCTGCTGTACACCTTCTATCGCTCCAACCGGGGAGATCCGGTTTCCGTGGTGCTGGAACAGCTGCGGCATATCTACCAACTGTGCGGGGAGCGGATCGTCATCCGGGGCGCGGCGGTTACCGGCTATGGGGAGGACCTGATCAAAAACGCCTTCTCCTGCGATCTGGGGCTGGTGGAGACCATGGCCCACTACAAGGCCGCCGCCCACTTCAAGCCCGAGGTGGACTTTATCATCGACATCGGCGGGCAGGACATGAAGTGCTTTAAGATTCGTAACGGCGCGGTGGACTCCATCATGCTCAACGAGGCCTGCTCCTCCGGCTGCGGTTCCTTCATCGAGACCTTTGCCCGGGCGCTGGGCTATGAGGTGGCGGAGTTTGCCCGACTGGGCCTGTTTGCTGCCAACCCGGTGGATTTGGGCAGCCGGTGCACGGTGTTTATGAACTCGTCCGTCAAGCAGGCCCAGAAGGACGGGGCCAGCGTGGAGGACATTTCTGCTGGTCTGTCCACCTCCGTGGTGAAAAACGCCGTCTACAAGGTCATCCGCGCCACCCGGGCGGACGATCTGGGCCGGCACATCGTGGTGCAGGGCGGCACGTTTTATAACGATGCGGTGCTGCGCGCCTTTGAAATGGAGCTGGGGCGTGAGGTGACCCGGCCCACCATCGCGGGCATTATGGGCGCCTTTGGCGCGGCGCTGGCCGTCCGAGACGCAAAGCCTGAACGCACCACCCTGCTGGACGAGGCGGCGCTGGAGCGCTTTACCCATGCGGCAAAGCCTGCCGCCTGCGGGTTGTGCACCAACCACTGCTCGCTGACCGTCAACACCTTTGAGGGTGGGCGGCGCTTTATTTCGGGCAATCGCTGCTCCCGCCCGCTGGGCAGGGAAAAGCAGGAATTGCCCGACCTGATGCGCTACAAGTACCAGCACCTGCGCGCCATGCAGGGCAAGGGGACGGGGGACGGCTCCCGGGGGAGAGTTGGCATTCCATTCGGGTTAAATATGTACGAAAACCTGCCCTTCTGGTATGAATTCTTCACAAAACTCAACTTTGAGGTGGTGTTGTCCGCCCAATCCTCCCGGAAGCTGTACCTCAAGGGACAGCGCACCATTCCTTCGGACACGGTGTGCTATCCCGCCAAGCTGCTCCATGGTCATGTGGAGGATCTGGTGGAGCAGGGAGTGGACGCGATCTGGTATCCCTGCATGTCCTACAACAACGACGAGGGCATCGGAGACAATCACTACAACTGCCCCGTGGTGGCCTATTACCCCGAGCTGCTGGCCGCCAACGTGCCCGCGCTGAAGAACATCCGGTTTTTCAACCCCTATGTGGGACTGTGGCGGCACAGGGATTTCGCCGCCCGCATCGCCAGGCTGATGCGGGAGCAGTTCGGTATCCCCAAGCGGGAGACCGCCGCCGCCGTCAAGGCGGCCTACGCCGCCTATGAGGCATATGTGGATGAGGTGCGTGCTGCCGGTGCCGACTGTGTGCGCGCCGCCCGGGAGCAGGGACGGGAGATCGTGGTGGTGTGCGGTCGGCCCTACCACATCGACCCGGAGATCAACCATGGCATCAATGACCTGATCACCTCCTGCGGCTTTGCGCTCATCACCGAGGATGCCCTGAGTCATCTGGAGGGCTATGCTCCCATGCGGGTGCTCAACCAGTGGACTTTCCAGAGCCGGATGTATAATGCTGCCCGTTATGTGTGCACCCAGCCGGACATGCACGTGGTGCAGCTGGTCAGCTTCGGCTGCGGCACAGACGCCATCACCACCGACGAAATGCGCGCGGTGCTGGAACAGGGGGGCAAGCTGTACACCCAGCTGAAGATCGACGATATCAGCAATCTGGGCGCGGTGCGTATCCGCATCCGAAGCCTTGTGGCTGCCATCCGGGCCAGAAAGGAGCGAGAGCATGGCGGAGCTGATTTATGACCAGACCGGGCGACTTCTCTTTACCCGGGAGATGAAACAGGAGTATACCATCCTCATGCCCCAGATGCTGCCGGTGCATTTCGGTATGTTCCGGCAGGTGCTGGAGCTGGAGGGCTACAAGGTGGAGCAGCTCAACAACTGCGGCCGCGCCGTTGTGGACGAAGGGCTGAAGTACGTTCACAACGACACCTGCTACCCGGCTCTGCTGGTCATCGGGCAGTTGATCGATGCCATCAAGAACGGGGGCTACGACCCTCATAAGGTGGCCCTGTTCATCACTCAGACCGGCGGCGGCTGCCGGGCGTCCAACTACATCCATCTGTTGCGCAAGGCGCTGGAAAAGGCGGAGCTGTCTTTTGTGCCCGTCATTTCCATCAACGTGTCCGGACTGGAGAAGAACCCCGGCTTTGCTATGACACCCGGGTTACTGTTCAAGCTGCTGTGTGCCATGGCCTACGGGGACCTGATCATGGACGTGGCCAACCAGACCCGACCCTACGAGGAGCAGGCGGGCAGCACGGATGCGCTGGTGGAGCGCTGGTCCCGGCGGCTGGCGGAGGAGTTCCAGCGCGGCCGCGGACTGAGCGGACGCAGCCGGAAGGCCAATTACCGCCGCATTTGCCGGGAATTTGCCGCCATTCCTACCCGGCAGGAACACAAGGTGCGGGTGGGCATCGTGGGGGAGATCTACGTAAAATTCTCCGCGCTGGGCAACAACGAACTGGAGCGCTTTCTGCTCAATGAGGGGGCAGAGCCCGTTGTGCCCGGACTGATGGACTTTATCTTCTACTCCGTATACGCCCGGGTAAGTGATGTGCGGCTGTACGGCGGAAGCATGTGGGGCGTGCTGGTCAGTCGGGCGTTTCTTGCCTACGGGGAGCGCTTTCAGACCCACATGGCCGCTGCCATGCGAGAGTTTGGCTTTCGCCCCTGTGGTCGGTTCTCTCAGCTGCGTGGCCGCATAAAGGGCTATCTGGGGGAGGGCAATAAGATGGGAGAGGGATGGCTGCTCACCGCTGAGATGCTGGAGCTCATCCATTCCGGGACCCCCAACATCGTCTGCGCCCAGCCCTTCGGCTGCCTCCCCAACCACATTGTGGGAAAGGGGATGCTGCGCAAGCTCAAGGATGACTACCCCAACAGCAACGTGGTGGCCATCGATTACGACCCCGGAGCGACCCCCATCAATCAGGAAAACCGCATCAAACTCATGCTGGCCAACGCCCGGGCGCTGGAACAGCAGGCGGGACACACCGCCGCAGTATAAGAGGAAACGCGCAGGCCGCAGGGCCTGCGCGTTTTTGCGTCCGGGCGGGGGGAAGAGGGCGGCGGTCTTCAATTTATTTCCGGGCTTTTTTCACAAAAGGCATACCAAAACTGCGGAAACTGTGGTATGATGAACTATACTGTATTCGTCATCATGGGAGTAGTATGCCTGTGAGGAAAAGGAGTGGGTGAACATGCGGATAAAACTGGTGTCGGTGTGGCTGGCGGCCATGCTGTCCCTGTTGCTGACCGGCTGCTTTTCTTGGTCGGCGGAGGAGTCCTATAAGCTGCCTCAGCCCCCTCAGGCCTATCAGAATCTGACCAACGCCGTCACCCAGACCAAGCGGGCGCTGGCCCTGGAATACTCCGCCGCGGTGGAGGACGTGCCGCCTTCCGCCGGCGACAACACCTCTACGGTGCAGCTGCTGGACATGGACGAGGACGGCTCCCAGGAAACGGCGGTCAGCTTTTTCCGCATTGTGGGTGCGGAAAACCCCATTCGCATTTACTTCTATACGCTCCAGGGCGAGGATGGCTATGTGGCCAGCAGCGTGGTGGAGGGTGCGGGGGACGGCGTGTATGCCGTCCATTACGCCGATGTGGACGGGCGCAGGGACGCCCGGGGCAGACCGTGTAAGGAGGTAGTAGTCAGCTGGCAGATGGGCAATGATGCCTATTATCTGGGCGTATATTCTCTGGACGACTCGGACGAGCAGATGCTGGTGTCTACCACCTATGACGGCTATTGCCTGGTGGATATGGACGAAGACGGCCGCATGGAG
>JAZNMM010000146.1:0-3905 GCA_045579605.1 Lawsonibacter sp. | reverse complement strand
AAAAGAAAAAAGGGGCGCGCCCGGCCGGGGTCGACCCCTTTTATATTGGGTCAGCTGCGGTTGTTTCTGCGGGTGAGCAGCAACAGGCGCAGCAGCTGCAGGATGCTGGAGGCCACCGCGGCCACATAGGTCAGGGCGGCGGCGGAGAGGACCTTTTGTGCGCCGGTCAGCTCCTCGCCGTACAGGATGTTGGCGTCCCGCAGCAGGACCATGGCCCGGCGGGAGGCATTGAATTCCACCGGCAGGGTGATCAGTTGAAAGAGCACCACAAAGGAAAAGAGGAACACGCCGGCCCGGGCAAGACCGATGTTGCCCAGCAGGATGCCGATGAGGATCAGCGGCCAGGACAGTTTGGAGCCGAAGTTGGCCGCGGGTACGGACAGGGCGCGCAGCTTCAGGGGGAAATAGCCCTGTGCGTGCTGGATGGCGTGTCCGCACTCGTGGGCGGCCACCCCCAGCGCGGCCACCGAGGTCTGACCATACACGCTGTCAGACAGACGCAGGACCTTTTCGTTGGGGGAGTAGTGGTCGGTCAAATTGCCCTTGATGCGCTCGATGCGCACATCGGTGATGCCGGACAGGCGCAGGATGGTGTCGCAGACTTCTTCCGCGGTCAGCCGCCGGGCGTTGAGGGTGCGGCTGAACTTGTGGAATGTGCGGCTGACATTGGACGAGGTGATCATGCAGATGACCGCGCCGATCAGGACCAGATAATAGGTGGGATCCCAGTAGAACATAGCGTGCCTCCATAACGATCAGAGTACCTGTAGTATACCACAAACCTTGCAGGAAACAATGTACAGAATATGAAAAATCGTGGTGCCGATTCTGTCGGCACCACGATTTCATTCATTGGCTCAGCGCAGGACGGCGCTGCAGTCCTTGGCCAGCGTGTCCAGAATGGACTTCACGTCGGCATCCGCCTCCTCGGCGGTCAGGCTGCGGTCGTCGGCCCGGAGGACCAGGTTGAAGGCCACGGACTTTTTCCCCTCGTCCACGCCCTTGCCGCGATAGATGTCGAACAGGGCGACCTCCTTGAGCAGGTTCTTGCCGCCCTTGCGGATGGCAGCCTCCAGCTGACCCACGGTGACGGCCTCGTCACACACCACGGCGATGTCACGGGTGACGGCAGGGAACTTGGGCAGGGGCACGTACACCGCGTCCGCGCCCTTGGCATCCATCAGCGCATCGAAAGACAGCTCGGCGCAGTACAGCTCGGTGTCCACGCCGTAGTTGCGAGCCACCAGGGGATGGACCTGACCGAACACGCCGATCGCTTCGCCCTTGACCAGCACCTTGGCGCAGCGGCCGGGGTGGTAGGAGGGGTTGTCGTTCACGGCCTCGAAGCTGACGTTCTCGGCCCGGATGCCGGACAAAACGGCATTAATGACACCCTTCATGGCGAAGAAGTCCATGTCGTTGCCGTAGGCACCGATGGACAGCACTTTGTTTTCCACGGCCAGACCGTCCTCGCCGCCGGGCAGGTAGATGCGGCCCACCTCGTACAGCTTGGCGGCCTTGTTGCGGAAGTTGTAGTTCCGGGTCAGAATCTCCAGCATAGAGGGCAGCACGGTGGTGCGCATGATGGAGGTGTCCTCGCCCAGAGGATTCAGGATCTTAAAGGAGGCACGACGCGCATCGTCAGCCGCCCAGCGGATCTTGTCGTAGTAGGTGGGGCTGATGAAGGAGTAGGTGATGATCTCATCATAGCCGCAGGTACGGCACACGCTGCCCAGAGTCTGCTCCAGCTTCTGGGCCTCGGAATAGCCGCCCAGGGTGGTCTGACCACGCATGAGGGTGCAGGGAATGTTGTTGTAGCCGAAGAAACGGGCCACTTCCTCGGCAAGGTCGGAGTAGTGCTCCACATCGCCGCGGAAGGAGGGAACGGTGACCTTGTCGCCGTCCACGGTGAAGTCCAGCTTGCGCAGGATGCGCACCATCTCGTCCCTGGACACGTCGGTGCCCAGCAGCTCGTTGATCTTGTCCGCGCGCAGGTCCAGCACCTTGGGGTTGGGGACGTAGTTGAGAATGTCGATCACGCCGTCCACCACTTCGCCCGCGCCCAGCATCTCCACCAGCTCACAGGCGCGGTCCACGGCGGGCAGGGTGTTGAGAATGTCCAGACCCTTCTCAAATTTGGCGCTGGCCTCGGTACGCATACCCAGAGCCAGAGCGGTCTTGCGGATGCAGGTGCCGTTGAAGTTGGCGGACTCGAAGACCACGTCCACGGTGTCGTCCACGATCTCGCTGTTCAATCCGCCCATGATACCGGCAAGGCCCACGGCCCGGGTGTCGTCGGCGATGACCAGCATGGAGGAGTTGAGCTTACGCACGTTGCCGTCCAGCGTGGTCAGCTCCTCGCCGTCCTCAGCACGGCGAACGATGATCTTGCCGCCCTTCACGTAGCGGTAGTCAAAGGCGTGCATGGGCTGGCCGTACTCCAGCATAACGTAGTTGGTAATATCCACGATGTTGTTGATGGGGCGCACGCCCATGGCACGCAGACGCTCGCGCATCCACTTGGGGGAGGGGCCAATCTTCACGTTGCGGACCATGCGGGCGGTGTACCGGGGGCACAGGTCGTCGGCGGGAGTCTCCACGTCCAGCAGTTCAAACAGATTGCCCTCGGCGCCGCCCTTGACCTCGGGGGCGTGCAGACGCAGATCGGCGTTGAAGGTGGCCGCCGCTTCCCGGGCCAGACCGATGACGGACAGGCAGTCGGGGCGGTTGGGGGTGATCTCAAACTCCACCACATGGTCGTCCAGACCGATGACGGGCTTCAGATCGTCGCCGCAGGAAATGCCTTCCTCGTGGAGGATGAAGATGCCGTCGGAGATGCAGTGGGGGAATTCCGCCTGCTCGGCGTGCAGGTCAGCCAGAGTGCAGATGGAGGCGGACTTGGTGTTAAAGGCCACCAGATCACCCTCGTGCAGGTTCTGGCAGGAGGTGGTAATGGCGGTGTCGGCCTTGCCGTCGTTGACAGTGACCGTCCACAGGTTCACACCGGCGTTTTCCACGCCCACCACCTTGGCGGCGACAACAGGACCGTAGATCTTGTGACCGGCCTGAATGTCCGCGGGAATGGAGGGCTTTTCGGGGTCGAGGGGCTTATAGTCACCCAGAATGGCGGCGGCGGTGATGACGGCGTAGGGAAAGTCACGCTCGTCCAGACCCAGCTCGGACAGACCGCACAGCATGCCGTTGGAGGGCACGCCCCGCAGCTTGCCCTTTTCAATCTTAATGCCGCCGGGCAGGGTGGACTTGTGCTTGGCTACGGGCACCATGTCGCCCACGTGGACGTTCCACGCGCCGGTGACGATCTGGATGGGCTCGTCGGGGTTGCCCACGCAGATCTGGCACACCCACATATGATCGGAGTCTGGGTGGCGCTCCATGGACAGCACCTTACCCACCATCACGTTGGAGATCTCAGCGCCCAGATCCTCGGTGACCTCCACCTTGGAGCCGGACAGGGTCATCGCCTCGGCAAATTCCTTGTCGGAGACATCAACAGTGACAAATTCATTCAGCCATTTTCTACTCAGATTCATTGTTCATACTCTCCTTTCTCAGAATTGCTCAAGGAAACGAATGTCGTTTTCAAAGATGAGGCGCAGGTCGGCGATCTTGAACCGGCGCATGGCGGTGCGCTCCAAACCGATACCGAAGGCCCAGCCGGAATAGATCTCGGTGTCGATACCGGCCATCTGGAGCACCTTGGGGTGGATCATACCGGCGCCCAGCAGCTCGATCCAGCCCTCGCCCTTACAGGTGGGACAGCCCACGCCGCCGCACTTGTGGCACTGCACGTCCATCTCGCAGGAGGGCTCGGTGAAGGGGAAGTGGTGGGGACGGAACCGGGTCTTTGTGCCCGCGCCGTACAGCTGCTCCACCACGGTGTTCAG
>JAZNMM010000145.1:0-5749 GCA_045579605.1 Lawsonibacter sp. | reverse complement strand
CAATTAACCTTGTCTCTGCTTATGCTTAGGGTTTTCGCAAATTACCATGACTTTGCCCTTGCGCTTGATGACTTTGCACTTCTCGCACATGGGCTTCACGGACGGTCTTACTTTCATTGTTTTAACCTCCTATGAATGCCTTGATGGCCCCGGCGGATGGGAGAGCAAGGTCTCTTTCCGCCGGTCGTTTTTACTTACTTCTCCAGGTAATCCGACCGCGGGTCAGATCATACGGAGACATTTGAACGGTTACCTTATCACCGGGCAGGATGCGGATGAAGTTCATGCGCAGCTTGCCGGAGATGTGAGCCAGGATGATGTGGCCGTTGCCGATGTCCACGTGAAACGTGGTGTTGGGCAGGGACTCGGTCACAACGCCCTCCAGCTCGATCATATCGTCTTTTGCCAATCTAATTTCCTCCCTTGAAGGCGGCCAGAGCCGCTCTGAGCGCTTTGTCAGACACCGTTTCCTTGTTTTGCAGCTTACGGATGACCGGGTGGTCGAACACACCCCGGTCCAGCGTTTGGACGTGGCCCGGCTTTTTCAGCTTGGGCCGGGCGACCTTGCGTTGTTTTCCGTTGGCCAGGAGCAGGCGGCCGTCCGCCGCGTGCTCCCCGACCACACAGAACAATTCATTCTCGTCGTGTCCGGCGACGGACCGGACGATCCAGCCGGTGCGGTCAGTCATTGGGCATCTCCTCAACGGTAGTGAGCACCTCGGCCTCCCCCTCAGTAACGAGGATGGAGTTTTCGTAGTGGGCGGACAGGCTGCCGTCCAGCGTCTTGACGGTCCAGCCGTCTTTGAGCACCTGGATGGCCTTGCCGCCGGCGTTCACCATGGGTTCCACCGCCAGCGTCATGCCCGGCATGAGCCGAGGGCCGTGGCCGGCGGGGCCGTAGTTGGGAACTTCGGGGGCTTCGTGGAGCTTTACGCCCACGCCGTGTCCCACATACTCGCGCACCACACTGCAGCCGTTTGCTTCCACATACTGCTGCACCGCGTGGGAGATGTCGGACACCCGAAAGCCCGGACGGGCAAACTTGATGCCCTCCCAGAAGCTCTGCTCGGTGACGGCGATCAGCCGCAGCGCCTCGTCGCTCACCTGCCCGCAGGGGAAGGTAGCGGCGCAGTCGCCGTGGTAGCCGTCTACGACCGCGCCAACATCAATGCTGACGATGTCGCCCTGGCACAGAACGCGGGATCCGGGGATGCCGTGGATAACTTCGTCGTTCACCGAGATACAGGCAGAACCGGGAAAGCCGCCGTAGCCCAGAAAGGAGGGCTTGGCGCCGCAGCTTCGGATGAAGTCCCGCACGGCCTTGTCGATCTCTTTGGTGGTAACGCCCGGCTTGACCATGGAGCCGGCCAGCGCCCGGGCCTGAGCGGTGATCCGCCCGGCCTTTCGCATGGCCTGAATCTCTCGGGGCGATTTGAGTGAAATTAATTCCACACTCTTCACCGACCCATAGCCTCCATGACTGCGGCGGTGATGCTGTCGATGGTGCCGTTTCCGGACACCTGGCGCAGCAGGCCGCGCTCGGCGTAGTAATCCTTCAGGGGTTCTGTCTGCGCGTGGTAGGTCGCCAGACGGTCACGAACCGTCTCGGGGGCGTCGTCCGCGCGCAGGATCAGCGCTCCGCCGCAGGAATCGCAGATGCCCTCCTGCTTGGGCGGAATGGTTTGGATATGATAGGTGGCTCCGCAGGCCGGACACACCCGGCGGCCGCCCATGCGCTCCTCGATGTCCTTGTCGGGCACCTCCAGAGAGACCACATGGTCAAACACGATGCCGGCTTCGTCCAAAGCCTCGGCCTGAGCCAGCGTGCGGGGCACGCCGTCCAGGATATAGCCCTGCTGACAGTCGCTCTGGGCCAGCCGCTCGGACAGGATCTTCATAATGAGCTCGTCCGGAGCAAACTTGCCCGCGTCCATCAGCGCCTTGACCTGCAGTCCTACCTCCGTGCCATCCTTGATGGCCTGACGCAGGATGTTGCCGGTCGAAATGGTAGGAATGTTCAGCCGCTTACTCAACTCCGCGGCCTGTGTGCCTTTTCCGGCGCCGGGGGCGCCCAGCAGAATCAGTTTCACACCCATGAGAAACTCCTCTTACTCAAGGAAGCCCTTGTAGTGACGCATGAGCATCTGGGCCTCCAGAGCCTTGACGGTCTCCAGCGCAACACCCACCACGATGATCACGGACGTGCCGCCGATACCCAGGCTGGCCACACCGATCAGATTGCCGGTGATGATGGGAGCCAGGGCGATGACAGCCAGGTACAGCGCGCCAAACATGGTGATCTTGTTGAGCACCTTGGTGATGAAGTCGGCGGTGGGCTTGCCGGGACGGAAGCCGGGGATGAAACCACCGTTCTTCTTCAGGTTGTTGGCGACCTCCACGGGGTTGAAGCTCATACCCGCGTAGAAGTAGCTGAAGCCCACGATCAGCAGGAAGTAGACCACGCTGTAGAACACACCGGAGCTGTCAAACACAGCCAGGAACTTGCCCCAGAAGGTATCGGAGTTGCTGGAGCTGGGGATGAACGCACCGATGGTGGCAGGCAGAGAGGCGATGGACTGGGCGAAGATGACGGGCATAACGCCGGACATATTCACCTTCATGGGGATATGAGTGGCCTGACCGCCGTACATCTTGCGGCCCACAACGCGCTTGGCGTACTGCACGGGAATGCGGCGCTCGGCGTTGGAGATATACACGATGAACACGACCATGGCGATCATGCCGACGACCACCAGGATGGCACCCCACCAAGGCATGGTCACCGAGCCCTCAGGCAGGTTCTCCATACCGTGCATGCGCACACCGTTCCACAGCATCATGACCAGCTGGGGACCGCGGGAGACGATACCGGCAAACAGGATCATGGAGATGCCGTTGCCGATGCCGAACTCGGTGATCTGCTCACCCAGCCACATGAGGAAAGCGGAGCCGGCGGTGAAGGACAGGACGATGACCAGTCCGGCCCACAGGCCGCTCACACCGTCCAGAGCCAGCAGATTGTAGGTCTTGATCATGCTGTAGTAGCCGAAGCCCTGCAGCAGGGCGATGGCCACGGTGGTGTAACGGGTGATGGAGGCGATCTTCTTGCGGCCCTCTTCACCGCCCTCCTTGGCCAGCCGCTCCAGAGCAGGGATGGCCACGGTCAGCAGCTGGATGATAATCGAGCTGTTGATGTAGGGCTGGATGGACAGGGCAAAGACCGTAGCCATGGAGAAGGCGGAGCCGCTCATGGCGTTGATCAGATCAAAGATGGTGCCGCTGCGGCTGTCCAGATAGGTGCGCAGCATATCAGCATCAATGAAGGGCACCGGCACAGCGGCGCCGATGCGGAAGATCAGCAGCGCGAAGACGGTAAACAGGATCTTCTTGCGCAGCTCGGGGATCTTCCAGGCGTTACGGATGGTCTGGTTCATTTAGACCACCTCCGCCTTTCCGCCGGCAGCCTCGATCTTCTCTTTGGCAGAGGCGGAGAAAGCGGAAGCGCGGACAGTCAGCTTCTTGGTCAGGCTGCCGTTGCCCAGGATCTTCACGCCATACTCGCACTTGGAGAGGATGCCCTTCTCCAGAAGATCGCTAGCGCTCACGGTGGCGCCGTCCTCAAACTTCTCCAGAGCGGAGAGGTTCACGGCCTCCAGACGCTTGGCGAAAATATTGTTGAAACCGCGCTTGGGCAGGCGGCGCACCAGAGGCATCTGGCCGCCCTCAAAGCCCACGCGGACGCCGCCGCCGCTGCGGGCCCACTGGCCCTTATGACCGCGGCCGGCGGTCTTGCCGTTACCAGAACCCTTGCCGCGGCCCTTACGGTAGGCCTTGGGATTGGAACCGGCAGCGGGAGAGAGATCATGCAGATTCATTGTCGCGCACCTCCTATTACTGTTCCTCGGTCACCTGGAGCAGATAACCGATCTGGGCGATCTTGCCGCGGGTAGCCGCGTTATCGGGCTGCACGGTGGTGTCGCCGATCTTACGAAGGCCCAGAGCCTCGGCAGTCGCCTTATGCTTGACGATACGGCCGTTCAGGCTCTTGACCAGCTTGATGTTCAGATTAGCCATTTTGAACGTCCTCCTTAACCCTGGATCTCTTCCACGCTCTTGCCGCGCACGCGGGCAACTTCCTCAGGGGTCTTCAGAGACTTCAGGCCCTCAAAGGTAGCGGCGACCACGTTCTGGGGATTGTTGGAGCGCAGGCACTTGGAGCGGATGTCCTTGATACCGGCAGCCTCCATCACGGCACGCACGGGGCCGCCGGCGATGATGCCGGTACCGGCAGAAGCGGGCTTCATCAGCACGCGGCCGGCGCCGTGCTCACCGATCACCTCGTGGGGGATGGTGGTGTTGGACATGGACACGGTGATCAGGTTCTTCTTGGCATCTTCGATGCCCTTGCGGATGGCCTCAGGAACTTCGGCGGCCTTGCCGGTGCCGTAGCCTACGCGGCCCTTCTCGTCGCCAACCACCATCAGGGCGGCGAACTTCATCACGCGACCGCCCTTGACGGTCTTGGATACGCGGTTCAGAGCAACCAGCTTTTCAACGAACTCGCTGGGCTCTCTGTCAAATCTAGCCATAACTGATTCCTCCTCCCTTAGAACTGCAGGCCGCCCTCACGGGCGCCCTCGGCCAGAGCCTGCACACGGCCGTGGTAGACATAGCCGCCGCGGTCGAACACCACGGTGTCGATGCCCTTGGCCTTGGCACGCTCGGCGACCAGCTGGCCGACCTTCTTGGCGGCGTCGGTCTTGGTGCCTTCGCAGGCAAAGTCCTTCTCCAGGGAAGAAGCGCTGACCAGGGTCACGCCGTTCACATCGTCGATGATCTGGGCGTAGATGTTGGTCTCGCTGCGGAACACATTCAGGCGGGGACGCTCGGGCGTGCCGGAAATCTTAGCACGCACGCGCTTGTGGCGCTTGATACGCTGAGAGCGGGTATCGGGTCTGTTGATCATTGTGGCACACCTCCTTATTACTTCTTGGCACCAGTCTTACCGACCTTGCGGCGGATGACCTCGTCCACATACTTGATGCCCTTGCCCTTATAAGGCTCGGGGGGTCTCTTCTCACGGACTTCGGCCGCAAACTGACCAACCACCTGCTTGTCACAGCCGTTGATGATGATCTTGTTGGGGCCGGGAACTTCGATGGTAATACCGGGAATCTCTTCCATGATGACCTGATGGGAGTAGCCCAGGTTCATAACCAGCTTGCTGCCCTCTTTGGCCACACGGTAGCCCACACCGTTGACGTCCAGTTCCTTCTTGTAGCCCTCGGTCACGCCCACCACCATGTTGTTGATCAGGGTGCGGGTCAGGCCGTGCAGGGCACGGTTCTCCTTGGCGTCATTGGGACGGGAAACGGTCAGCACGCCGTTGTCCATGGCAATAACCATGTTGGCGTTGAACTGACGGGTCAGGGTGCCCTTGGGGCCCTTGACGGTGACGACGTTGTTGTCGCCCAGAGTGATCTCCACGCCGGCGGGGACGGTGATCGGAGCTCTACCAATTCTGCTCATTTCGATTTACCTCCTTACCAGACGAACGCCAGGACTTCGCCGCCGACATGGGCCGCACGGGCCTTCTTGTCGGTCATGACGCCCTTGGACGTAGACACAATGGCGATACCCAGGCCGCGCAGAACGCGGGGCAGCTCCTCGGCGCCGGCGTACACACGCAGACCGGGCTTGGAGACGCGGCGCAGACCGGAGATAACCTTCTCCTTGGCAGCACCGTACT
>JAZNMM010000144.1:0-11096 GCA_045579605.1 Lawsonibacter sp. | reverse complement strand
CACCAGACCACCTCCGGCAAGGACCAGACCTACTTCGACCAGGAGGCCAACGAGCACTACATCCCCTATGTCATTGAGCCCTCTCTGGGCGCGGACCGCGTGACCCTGGCCTTCCTGTGCGATGCCTATGACGAGGAAGTGGTGGACGCGGAGAAGAACGACGTGCGTACCGTTCTGCGCTTCCATCCCGCGCTGGCCCCCTTCAAGGTGGCGGTGCTCCCCCTGTCCAAGAAGCTGGCCGACAAGGGCCGTGAGATCCAGACCGAGCTGTCCAAGTACTTCATGGTGGACTATGACGATGCCGGCTCCATCGGCAAGCGTTACCGCCGTCAGGACGAGATCGGCACCCCCTACTGCGTCACCGTGGACTTCCAGACCGTGGGCGACGACAACACCCCCGCCGACAATTGCGTCACCGTCCGTGACCGCGACACCATGGAGCAGGTGCGCCTGCCCATCAGCCAGCTGAAGGCTTGGCTGGAGGAGAAGATGGCCTTCTGAGTCTGCACTTCCCCACCTGCTCCATGCCGCCGCCTTGGCGGCGCATAAAATCCGACCACCGGGAGGATTTCCGCAGGGCGAATTCATTTCGCCCGAGGAGTTCAATTGTCCCGGGGCCCACAAAAAGCTGGCTTTTTGTGGGGGTGCAGGTGCGCCTGCCCATCAGCGAGCTGAAGGCTTGGCTGGAGGAGAAGATGGCCTTCTGAGCCACTACCGCAAACACCGAAACGTAAAAACAGCGGCGGCTTCCCACAGGAAGTCGCCGCTGTTTTGGTTTGTATGAGGGTCAGCCCTTTTTCTTGGAGGCCTCGCGCATACGGGCGGAGTGGTCCAGCAGGCGCTTGCGCAGGCGCAGGTTTTCCGGGGTGCATTCCAGCAGTTCGTCGTCGGCCAAAAACTCCAGACACTGCTCCAGACTCATCTGCCGGGGGGTGACCAGACGCAGAGCCTCGTCCGAGCCGGAGGCGCGCATGTTGGTCAGCTGTTTTTTCTTGCACACGTTGACGGAGATGTCCTCCTGCTTGGGGGACACGCCCACGATCATGCCCGCGTAGACCGGGGTGCCGGCGCCGATGAACAGCGCGCCACGCTCCTGAGCGTTGAACAGGCCGTAGGTGACTGCCTCGCCGGTCTCAAAGGCCACCAGAGAGCCGGTGCCCCGGCGCTGGATCTCGCCCTTGAGGGGGGCGTACTCCTCAAAGACGCTGGCCATGATGCCCTCGCCCTTGGTGTCGGTCAAAAACTCGTTGCGGTAGCCGAACAGGCCCCGGGAGGGGACAAGGAACTGAGCCTTCATCCGCTCGCCCACGGGGGTCATGTCCAGCAGGTCGCCCTTGCGGGAGCCGATCTTTTCAATGACCGAGCCGATGCAGTCGGCGGGCACGTCCACCACCAGCCGCTCGATGGGCTCGCACTGGACGCCGTCCACCTCTTTATACAGCACGCGGGGAGGGGAGACCTGAAGCTCGTAGCCCTCGCGGCGCATGGTCTCGATGAGGATGGACAGGGACATCTCGCCCCGGCCGGCCACGTTGAAGGCCTCGGTGTTGTCCGTGTCGGACACCCGCAGAGACACGTCTTTCATGGTCTCCCGGTACAGCCGCTCGCGGAGCTGGCGGGAGGTGACAAACTTGCCCTCCCGTCCGGCGAAGGGGGAGTCGTTGACGGAGAAGGTCATTTCGATGGTGGGGGCGGAGATCTGGACAAACTCCATGGGCTCCACGTTGGTGGGCACGCAGATGGTGTCGCCGATGGTGATCTCGCCGATGCCAGACATGGCGATGATGTTGCCGGCGGTGGCCTCGGTCACGGGGACCTTGGCAAGGCCGTCATACTGATACAGGGCGGTGGCCTTGGCTTTCTTGGGGGCCTGGTCAGGCTGGTGATAGTTGCACACGGCGATCTCCTGATTCTGCTTCACCGTGCCCCGCTCGATGCGGCCGATGGCGATGCGGCCCACAAAGTCGTTGTAGTCGATGGCGGACACCAGCATCTGGAAGGGGGCGTCCGCGTCCGCCTCGGGAGCGGGGATATAGTCCACGATGGTGTCAAACAGGGGCTTGAGGTCGGTACCCGGCACGTCGGGAGAATAGGAGGCCGTACCCTGCCGGCCGGAGCAGAACAGGGTGGGGGACTCAAACTGCTCGTCGGTGGCGTTCAGGTCCAGAAGAAGCTCCAGCACCTCGTCCATCACCTCGTGGATGCGCTGGTCGGGGCGGTCGATCTTGTTGACCACCACGATGACCTTGTGGCCCAGCTCCAGCGCCTTGGACAGCACGAACCGGGTCTGGGGCATGGGGCCCTCGGCGGCGTCCACCAGCAGGATGACGCCGTTGACCATCTTCAAAATGCGCTCCACCTCGCCGCCGAAGTCGGCGTGGCCCGGGGTGTCCACGATGTTGATCTTCACGTCGCCGTACTGCACGGCGGTGTTCTTGGCGGTGATGGTGATGCCGCGCTCGCGCTCCAGATCGTTGGAGTCCATCACGCGCTCCACCGTGGCCTGATTTTCCCGGTAGACGCCCGACTGCTTGAGCAATTCGTCCACCAGAGTGGTCTTGCCATGATCTACATGGGCGATGATGGCGACGTTTCTCAGTTTTTCATTTCTCATTGGAAACACGACCTTATATCATAAAGTAACACGGTATTATACTGCCATTTTTTCAAAAACGCAATCCCCGCGGGGGAGAATTTGCTCCGCACTTACCCGTTTTGCTGGCTCAGCCACACCATGAGCACGCTCACGTCCGCCGGAGACACGCCGGAAATGCGGCTGGCCTGACCCAGGTCCAGGGGACGCACCTTGTCCAGCTTCTGCCGGGCCTCCAGCCGCAGGCCGGCGATGGACAGGTAGTCTGCATCCGGGGGCAGGGGTCGGCTTTCCAGCTTTTTCATCTCGGCCACCTGCCGAAGCTGGCGGTCAATGTAGCCCTGATACTTGGTGTCGATCTCCACCGCCTGGGTGACGGCGGCGGGCAGGTGGGGCCGCTGGGGGTCGAAGGGAGCAAGGTCCGTGTAAGTGACCGTGGGACGACGCAGAAGGTCGGCAAGGCGGGCGCCGCTGAGGGCGTCGCTCTCCCCGTGGGCGGAAAGGAAGGCGGACAGGGCGGGCGACGGGGCCACCCCCGTGTGCTCCAGCCGCCCCTGCTCCCGGGTGACGGCGGCGTATTTTTCCTCCACTGCCGCCTGCTGTTGGTCGTTGACCAGACCCAGTTCGTGGCCCAGGGCGGACAGCCGCCGGTCGGCGTTGTCCTGCCGGTGGAGCAGGCGGTATTCCGTGCGGGAGGTCATCATGCGGTAGGGCTCGTTGGTGCCCTTGGTGACCAAATCGTCGATGAGCACGCCGATATAGCCCTGGTCCCGGTGGACGATAAAGGGCTCTTTCCCCTGCAGTTTACGCGCGGCATTCACACCCGCCACGAAGCCCTGCACCGCCGCCTCCTCATAGCCGGAGGAGCCGTTGAACTGCCCTGCGCCGTACAGGCCGGGGACGGCCTTGCACTCCAGGGTGGGGTACAGGGCGGTGGGGTCCACGCAGTCGTACTCGATGGCATAGGCGCACCGGGTCATTTCCGCCTGCTCCAGACCGGGAATGGTGTGGAGCATCTGCACCTGCACCTCCTCGGGCAGGGAGGAGGAGAAGCCCTGAATGTAAAGCTCCTCCGTGTCCAGACCCATGGGCTCAATGAACAGCAGATGCCGCTCCTTGTCGGCAAAGCGCACCACCTTGTCCTCGATGGAGGGGCAGTAGCGGGGGCCGACACCCTCGATGACCCCGGAGAACAGGGGGGAGCGGTGGAGGTTTTCCCGAATAATATTATGGGTGGCGGGGGTGGTGGCGGTCAGCCAGCACACCGCCCGGTTTTCCGGGGGCTGGACGGTGGAAAAGGAGAAGGGCAGGGCGTCCGCGTCCCCCTCCTGTACCTCCAGCTTGGAGAAATCCACGCTTCGGGCGTTGACCCGGGGGGGCGTGCCCGTTTTGAAGCGGCGCATGGGCAGACCCAGTCGTTTGAAGCAGTCGGTCAGGGGCAGGGCGGCGGCCAGCCCGTCCGGGCCGGAGTCGCGCACACACTCGCCCACGATGGTCCGGCCCCCCAGATGGGTGCCAGTGGCGATGACGGCCGCGCCCACGGCGTAGGTGGCCCCCGTGTGGGTGACCACGCTGGACACCCGGCCCTCTTCGGTGAGGATGTCCACCACCTCCGCCTGCTTGACCCACAGGTTTTCCTGCCGCTCCAGGGTGTGCTTCATCACCTTCTGGTACTCCCGCCGGTCGGCCTGGGCCCGCAGGGACCACACCGCCGGACCCTTGCCCCGGTTGAGCATGCGGTACTGGATGCAGGCTCGGTCGGCGGCCTTGCCCATCTCGCCGCCCAGGGCGTCCAGCTCCCGCACCAGATGACCCTTGCCCGTGCCGCCAATGGCCGGGTTGCAGGGCATGTTGCCCACCGCGTCCAGATTGACGGTGAAGCACACTGTGCGCATGCCAAGCCGGGCGGCGGCCAGGGCGGCCTCGATGCCCGCGTGGCCGGCGCCGATGACGGCGATATCAAATTGTCCGGCGTCGTAACGTGTCATAAGTCCTTCGTCCTTTGCAGGTCTTGTCATCCCTGTATTGTATCACAAGGGAAAACCCGGAGCAAGACGGCAATTTGGAACGGCTTTTTCTTGAAATCGCCCCTTGACCTGTGATATAATAAAGAGTATTATTGCCGCCTTGTATCCCTTTGATAGATACGGCCCGGAAAGGAGGGGAGCGGCCATGCGTTATAAGACTTGGAAAACAGCGCCCGCCGACCCCGCGGGCCGTCAGGCGCTGGAGAGGGAGGGTGTACACCCGCTGGTGGCCGCGGTGCTCTGCGCCCGGGGCCTGAACAGTGTGGAGCAGGCCCGGGCCTTCCTGTCCACAGAGGCGGTTCCCCTGCTCGAGCCGGAACAGATGAAGGACCTGGACCGGGCGGCGGACCGGGTGCGTCTGGGGCTGGAGCGGGGCGAAACGATGGCGGTGTACGGCGATTACGATGTGGACGGCATCACCGCCACCTGCCTGCTCACCCAGTTTTTGACCAGCCGGGGAGGCCGGGTGCTGTCCTATATCCCTGACCGGCTGGAGGAGGGCTACGGCCTGAACCGGGAGGCGGTGTGTGCCCTGACCGAACAGGGCGTGACCCTCATCATCACCGTGGACTGCGGCATTACCGCCGTGGCCGAGGTGGAGTATGCCCGCTCTCTGGGGGTGGACGTGGTGGTCACCGACCACCACGAATGCAAGGAGGAACTGCCCCCCGCCGCCGCCGTGGTGGACCCCCATCGACCCGACTGCCCCTACCCCTTCAAGGGACTGGCGGGCGTAGGCGTGGCCCTGAAGCTGGCCATGGCGCTGGCTGGGCCGGAGGGCGCGGACGGCGTGCTGGAAGAATATTGCGATTTGGCCGCCATCGGAACGGTGGCCGATGTGATGCCCATGGTGGGGGAGAACCGCACCATCGTGCAAAAGGGCCTGCGCGCCCTTGCCGACCCCAAACGGGTAGGCCTTGCTATGTTGGTGCAGGAGGCGGGGCTGGACAGTCGGCCCCTCAACTCCGTGTCTATTGGCTACGCCCTTGCCCCCCGGCTCAATGCCGCCGGGCGCATGGGACAGGCGAGGATGGCGGTGGAGCTTTTGCTCACCCGGGACGAAGGGTGCGCCCGGGAACTGGCCCGGGAGCTGTGCCGCCTCAACCGGGAGCGGCAGAGCGTGGAGGCGGACATCTTCGCCCAGTGCGAGCAGATGCTGTCCGCTGTGCCCCAGAAAAACGCCATCGTGCTGGCCGACCCCCACTGGCATCAGGGGGTGGTGGGCATCGCCGCTTCCCGGCTGGCCGAGCAGTACGGCTGTCCTGCCTTTATGATCTGCCTGTCCGGCGGCATGGGCAAGGGCTCCTGCCGAAGCTACGGAGGCATCAACCTGTTCTCTGTGCTGGAGGGCTGTGAGGACCTGCTGGAGGCCTTTGGCGGACATGAGCTGGCCGCCGGATTCACTGTGCGGGAGGAAAATGTGCTGGCGCTGGCTCAGCGCATCCGCACCCAGGTGGCGGCTCAGTCTGACCGCGTGCGCCCCCCCGAGCTGGAGGTGGACGCACAGCTGGACGACCCCACCGTGCTGGACCTGCGGGGGGTGGAGCTGTTGGACCGGCTGGAGCCCTACGGCACGGGAAATCCCCGTCCGGTGTTCTGTCTGACGGGAGTGCAGGTCATGGCCCGGTCTCTGGTGGGGGCGGGACGGCACCTGAAGCTGAAGCTGTCCAAACGGGGGATGACGCTGGACGCTATCTTCTTCTCCGCCGGCGACTGCATGCCCGAGGCGGGCAGTCGGGTGGATGTGGCATTTTACCCCCAAATCAACGAGTACCGTGGCAGCCGCACCGTGCAGCTGCACGTGGTGGACCTGCGTCCTGCTCCCAGCCGCGCCAAGGTGGAGCGGGAACTGATGGAAAAGTACCGCCGTCAGGATATACTTACGGTGGAGGAGGCCGGGCGCCTTCTGCCCCGGCGGGAGGAATTTGCCGCCCTGTGGCGCTGGCTGAAACACAGCGGGGCGGGGAACACCCCGGTGGAAGTGACCGCTGCTCAGCTGGCCCAGGCCCTGGGTTGCCGGGAGCAGGCCCTGCACCTGCAGGTGTGTCTGGACGTAATGTGTGAGCGGGGACTGTTGCGGCGGGACGGTCCGGAGGACCGGCCCCGGGTGACCCTGCTGGACGTGGCGGGCAAGGTGGATCTGGAGGCCTCGCCCCTTATGCTCCGCCTGCGGGAGCAGGCACAGCAGCCCCTGTGACTGCCATAGCATCTTATCTCACATGAGGTGATCGTATGGACCCGATTTTAGAGAAATATCAAGCCCTGGAGGACCGGGTGCGTGCCTATACCCCCAATCTGGACGCCCAGCGGCTGTATACTGCCTTTTCCTTTGCCGATGCCTGCCATCACGGTCAGCTGCGCAAGAGCGGGGAGCCCTATATCATCCACCCCATTGCCGTGGCCGAGATCGTGGCCGACCTGGAGCTGGACCTGGACAGCGTCATCGCCGCCCTGCTCCACGACTGCATTGAGGACACCGTGGCCTCCCACGAGGAGATCGCCAAAAAATTCTGTGAGCCGGTGGCCGTGCTGGTGGAGGGCGTGACCAAGCTGACCAAAATGCAGTACGTGTCTAAGGAAGAGGAGCAGATGGAAAACCTGCGCAAGATGTTCATGGCCATGGCCCAGGACATCCGGGTGATCCTGATCAAGATCTGCGACCGGCTGCACAATATGCGCACCATGGAGTACCAGTCGGCCAAAAAACAGCGGGAAAAGTCGCTGGAGACCATGGAGATCTATGCCCCCATCGCCCACCGTCTGGGTATGCAGAAGCTCAAGTGGGAGCTGGAGGATACCTCCCTGCGCTATCTGGATCCCGTGGGCTACCGGGAGATCCAGGACGAGCTGGCCGCCCGCACCGCTCTGCATGAGGAGTTCAAGGCCACTATCGAGCGGCGCATCGCCCAGCGCATGGAGCAGGAGGGCATCCGCTGCAAGGTGTACGGCCGGGTCAAGCACGTGTATTCCATCTACCGCAAAATGTACGCCCAGCGCAAAACGCTGGACGAGATCTTTGACCTGTATGCCTTCCGGGTCATCGTGGACGACATCTCCGAGTGCTACAACGTGCTGGGTTGTATCCACGATATGTTCAAGCCCGTGCTGGGCCGATTCAAGGACTATATCGGCACCCCCAAGCCCAACATGTACCAGTCCCTGCACACCACCGTCATCGGGGGAGAAGGCATCCCCTTCGAGGTGCAGATCCGCACCTGGGAAATGCACCACACCGCCGAGTACGGCGTGGCCGCCCACTGGAAGTACAAGCAGGGCATGGCCAACCGCCAATTGGGCAGTGAGCAGGACTTTGAGTGGGTGCGCAAGCTGCTGGAGAGCCAGCAGGACACCGACGCGGAGGAGTTCATCAGCACCATGAAGGTGGACATGTTCTCTGACGAGGTGTTTGTCTTCTCCCCCAAAGGGGACGTGAAGAGCCTGCCCTCCGGGGCTACTCCCATCGACTTTGCCTACTCCGTCCACTCCGCCGTGGGCAACAGCATGGTGGGCGCCAAGGTCAACGGACGCATGGTACCCTACGACTACAAGCTGTCCAACGGTGACATCGTGGAGGTGCTCACCTCCAAGTCGGCCAAGGGGCCCAGCCGGGACTGGCTGTCCCTGTGCAAGTCCAACGAGGCCCGAAACAAGATTCGCCAGTGGTTCAAGAAGGAGCGCCGGGAGGAAAACATCGCCCAGGGCCGGGCGGCGCTGGAGAACGAGCTCAAGCACGCCAAGATCCCCATGTCCTCCATCACCGGGGAGGAGGTCCTGCCCTTCGTGCTGCGCAAGGTGCGCTTCGGCACGCTGGAGGAGCTGTATGCCGCCATCGGCTACGGCGGCACCACCGCCACCAAAACGGTGGCCCGCATCAAGGACGAGCTTTTGCGGCTGGGCCGGCTGAACGAGGCCAAGATGAATCAGGCGGGCAAGACCACCGCTGAAAGCCTGATCATCCCCGGCGTGGGCCAGACCGTGTCGGTGCAGAATCTGCGCGGGTCCAACAAGCACTCGGAGTCGGGCATCATCGTGGAGGGCCTGGGCAACTGTGCAGTGAAATTTGCCAAGTGCTGTACCCCCGTTCCCGGTGACCCGGTGGTGGGCTTTATCACCCGGGGCTACGGTGTGTCCGTCCACCGGCTGGACTGCCCCAACGCAGACCCGGACAGGCGCACGCCGGAGGAGGATGCCCGCTGGGTGCGGGTGGCCTGGCTGGAGGAGAACCTGCCCGCCTATCAGACGGCGCTGGAGCTGCTGGCCAAGGACCGGGACGGCCTTGCGCTGGACGTGACCATGGCCCTGTCCACCGCCAAGGTGAAGGTGTCCGTGCTCACCGCCCGCAGTACTACCGACGGAGGTGCGTTGATCAGCGTGGTGCTGGAGGTCAAAAACCGGGAAGAGCTCAACAGCGTCATCAACCGCCTGCACCAGATCTCCGGCGTGTATCAGGTCAACCGCGTGTCGGGCAACTGAGAAAGAGAAGGTGTATGTATGCGCGCTGTTGTGACTAGGGTCTCCTCTGCGTCCGTCACTATTGACGGCAGAGTGGAGGGGGAGATCGGAAAGGGCTATCTTGTCCTGTTGGGCGTGGGTCCGGAGGACACCCCGGCTGTTTGCGACAAGCTGGCGGAGAAGATATGCAACCTGCGGGTCTTTGAGGACGAAAACGGCAAAATGAATTTGAATCTGGAGCAGGTGTCGGGGGAGCTTCTGGTGGTATCCCAGTTCACCCTGTACGCCGACACCTCCAGCCGCCGCCCGGGCTTTTCCGGAGCGGCAAAGCCCGAGCTTGCTATCCCCCTGTACAAGCGCTTTATGGACCAGTGCCGGGCTCGGGGCTTCCGGGTGGCCCACGGTCAGTTCGGGGCGGACATGAAGGTGGCCAGCGTCAACGACGGGCCGGTGACCATCCTCTATGATACGCAGCATTCCTGACAGAAAGGATGTTAGTATGAAAATCAGAGTTCTGCCCGTGGGCGAGCTGGGCACCAACTGCTATATTCTCACCGACGAGGCCAGCAAGCTGGCCGCCATCATCGACCCCGGTGATGAGGCCGGGCGCATTCTGGCCCAGGTGGAGCAGGATGGGGTGCAGGTGAAGTATATCCTGCTCACCCACGGTCACTATGACCACACCACCGCCGTGCCCGAGCTGCACGAAAAGCTGCCCGGGGCGGAAATCTATATCCATCAGGCCGACTCCCTCGGTGCGGGCGGCCGCCTGTTCCCTCTGGCGGCGCAGGTGGATGAGCTACTGCTCTATGACGAGGGGGACACCCTGCCCCTGGGCGGACTGACCATTGCGGTGATGAACACCCCCGGCCACTCCCTGGGCAGCGTGGTGCTGCGGGTGGAGGACGTGCTCTTCACCGGCGACACCCTCTTTGCCGGCTCCTGTGGCCGCACCGACCTGCGGGGTGGTGATTACGGACAGATGATGGACTCCCTCAAGCGCCTGGGGCGGCTGGAGGGGGACTTCCGCGTCCTGCCCGGACATGACGTGTCTTCCACCCTGGAGCGGGAGCGGCAGA
This sequence comes from Lawsonibacter sp., assembly GCA_045579605.1. GTDB lineage: Bacteria > Bacillota > Clostridia > Oscillospirales > Oscillospiraceae > Lawsonibacter. Next base: position 945 of record JAZNMM010000144.1, on the reverse strand, counting down.
CCAACTATTATATGAAAGAGGCCATGAGCCGTTCGTAAAGGCATGAAACTGTATTTTAACGGGCATGACTACAAATACGCCGCCGAGCAGATGCTGCTCACCCTGTTCCCAGACCAGCGGCCGGAATATCCCGACCGCCCGCTCCGGGGAGAAGACGGGCTGACCCTGTCCCTGTCTGTGGGGGCGCGGTGGGTCACCGCATCGGCTGACCTGCGTTGGCAGGGCGTGCGTTATACCGCCCGACGCCGGGGGTTGACCGCGCGCCTCACCAACGAGGTGACCCGGGACCGCATCTGCCAGCAGCTGCTCAAGCTGGCCTTTTACCGGGTGGGGACGCAGGCGCTGGGCACCTGCCCGCCCTGGGGGGCGCTGACCGGGGTGCGCCCGGTGAAGATACCCACCAAGGCTATGCTGTCCGGACAGAGTGAGGGGCAGGCCCGCGCCCGGCTGGAGAAGGAATATTTTGTTTCCCCGGACAAGGCAGAACTGGCCATGGACTGTGCCCGGGCCAGTCTGGCGGTGGACCGGGAGCTGAAGCAGGATGAGGTATCCCTGTATGTGGGCATCCCCTTTTGTCCCACCCGGTGCGCCTACTGCTCCTTTATCAGCGCCGATGCCGGCCGCAGCCTGAAGCGTATCCCGCTCTATCTGGACGGGCTGCTGCAGGAGGTTGCGCAGGCGGGAGCGGGACTGCGGGCGTCGGGAAAGCACATCCGCACCGTCTACGTGGGAGGCGGCACACCCACCACGCTGGACGCCCATCAGCTGGACGCCCTGCTCAGCCAGATGGAGCGCCACCTGCCCCTGTCCCGGTGCACAGAATTTACCGTGGAGGCCGGCCGTCCGGACACCATCGACCGAGCCAAGCTGCTGGTGCTCAAGCGCCACGGGGTGGAGCGCATCTCCATCAATCCCCAGACGCTGGAGGACCACGTGCTGGAGGCC
>JAZNMM010000143.1:0-4988 GCA_045579605.1 Lawsonibacter sp. | reverse complement strand
CGACAACTACCCCCCCCCCCCCCCGCGTCCCCTTGGGGCGGGGGGCGGGCGGTTTTGTTCTGGGTTTAGTGGCCGCTGCGGTTGAGCAGGGCGTGCTTTACGTCCCACAGCTTCTGGGACAGGTCCACATAGTAGTTGTGGGGGTTTTCAAAGCGCGTGACCTCGTCCCACAGAGCGTCTACCTGCCGCTGGCAGTAGGCCCGGCTGGCCTGCAGGTCGGGCAGGTCGTAGACCAACTCGCCCTTGCGGAACACGGGGACCAGTAGCTCCCGGGCCTCGTAGTTGGTGAAGGTCTTGCGCTTCCACGTGGCGTCCGGGTCGAACAGCTCCAGAGGCTGGGTGAAATCAAATTCCTCGTCGTGCATGCAGATCAGGTCGGCCTCCGCCTTGCCGCTGTCCTTAGAGAAGATGCGGTACACCTTCTTGAAGTGGGGCGTGGTGATCTTGGCAGGATTCTCACTGATCTTGATCTTGGGGATGATGTTGCCCTGCTCGTCCTCAATGGCGGCCAGCTTGTATACGCCGCCAAACACCGGTTCGCTGCGGGAGGTGATCAATCGCTCGCCCACGCCAAAAGAGTCGATGCGGGCGCCCTGACGCACCAGATCCCGGATGATATACTCGTCCAGAGCGTTGGAGGCAATGATCTTGCAGTCGGGCAGTCCGGCCTCATCCAGCATCTGGCGGGCCTTGCGGGACAGGTAAGTCAAATCGCCGCTGTCCAGCCGGATGCCGCCCCGGGTGATGCCCTCCTCCTTGAACACGCGGATGGCGTTGGGCACACCGGACTTGAGCACATTATAGGTGTCCACCAACAGGGTGGCGTTGTTGGGATACAGCTTGCAGTAGGTTTTAAAGGCGGTATATTCGTCGGGGAACATCTGCACCCAGGAGTGGGCCATGGTGCCCGTGGCGGGGGAACCGAACCACTGGTCGGCCATGGTGCAGGCGGTGGCAGCACAGCCGGCGATGTAGCTGGCCCGGGCACCCAGAATGGCGCCATCGGCGCCCTGAGCCCGGCGGGAACCGAACTCAGCCACCGGGCGGCCCTCCGCCGCACGCACGATGCGGTTGGACTTGGTAGCGATCAGGCACTGATGGTTCATGGTCAGAAGCAGGAAGGTCTCGATAAACTGGGCCTGAATGGCCGGGGCGCGGACGGTGATGATGGGCTCGTTGGGGAAGACGGGGGTGCCTTCGGGCACGGCCCAGATATCGCCGGTGAATCTGAAGTTTTTCAGATAGTCCAGAAAGCCCTCGTCAAAGCAGCCCTTGGAGCGCAGGTAGGCGATGTCTTCCTCGTCAAAGCGCAGGGACTGAATGTACTCCACCACCTGGGCCAGACCCGCCGCGATAGCAAAGCCGCCCTTGTCGGGGACGGAGCGGTAGAACATATCGAAGTAGCACATCCGCTCCGCCAGGTCGGCCCGGAAATAGCCGTTGCTCATGGTCAGCTGGTAGAAGTCGCACAGCATGGTCAGATTGGTCTTTGCTTTCATAGGTAAGGATGCCTCCTCCAAAACGTAAAGCCGCGGGACAAGGGTGTCTTGTCCCCTGTCAAAGTAACAATATTATACCCGATAGGGCTTCAAAAGGCAAGCCCTGTCTAAACTGTCAGGGAAGTGGGCAGAGTACAGGCATCTCACAAACAAGGGAGTGCATATTATGTCCGTTGACTTTGCCGCCAGCCAGACCTGCAAAAACCTGATGCGTGCCTTTGCCGGAGAGAGCCAGGCAAGAAACCGCTATACCATGGCCGCCGAAATGGCCCGGGGTCAGGGCCTGTACGTGATCGAGCAGGTGTTTCTGCTCACCGCCCGGCAGGAGCTGGCCCACGCCAAGCTGTTTTACCGCCACCTGCAGCCCCTGTCCGGGCAGACCATCGCCGTGGACGGCACCTATCCGGTGGACCTGCGGCCGGACAGCGCCGGGCTGCTGCGGGCCGCCCAGCACAATGAGTATCAGGAGTGGGAGCACGACTACCGGCACTTTGCCCAGGTGGCCCGGAAGGAGGGCTTTGACGAGATCGCCCACCACTTTGGAACGGTGGCCGACATCGAAAAGACCCATGGTGACCGCTTTGGCCGCTTTGCCCAGTTGCTGGAGAGTGGGCAGCTGTTCTCCGCGGAGGAGAAGGTGCGCTGGGTGTGCCTGAACTGCGGCCATGTGGTGGAGGCCAACCTGCCCCAGGCCAACTGCGAGGTTTGCAAGCACCCGCAGGGCTATTTCGTCCGGGTGGATCAGCCCATGGTCTGAGGCAAACCCCTCCGTCACGGCTGGCGCCGTGCCCCCTCAACCTGCAAGGGGCACGCCGCAGCCCTTACAGGGGAGGCAAAAAACTGCCTGCACCATTGGTGCAGGCAGTTTTTGTAAGAGAGGGAATTACTTGCCGTTCATGCGGTCCCAGGCAGTCTGGGTGACGGCGATGGCGTTGTCCCAGCCCAGGGAGTGGATGGTGTCCACGTAGTTCTGCCACACGGCATCATCGGTCACGTCCAGCTCACCGGTGATGAACTTGGCGCGCATCTCCTTGGCGTAGGTGAGGATGTCGGTCTTGGCGTTGCCCAGCTGCTCGGCCTCTTCCACGTTGTAGCTGACCTTGTAGACCATGTTCTTGGGGTTGTTAGCGTTGGCGACGTCGGCGTAGCCGTAGCCGTGATCTTTGTGGATCTGGTTGCGGTACTCGGCCCAGGAGGTCACACCGTCGTCGGGCTCAAACACTTCGTGGCCAAAGGGGACGTCACGGGTGCCCAGATGCTCGGGGTACAGGATCGGGTCGTACACGAAGTCGATCAGGCAGGTCTGGTTGGAGAAGGTGGAGTCGGTCTGGCCGGCATAGGCGTCGTCGTTCAGCTTCTTGACCGCCTTGCCGTCGCCATGGGTGCCCTTGCCGAAGCACTGGTCACACTCGGGAGGACAGTCGACCCACTCCCAGTCCACGCCTTCCTCGCCCTTGGTCATGCGGCGCACGCCCTCGGGAGTGGACAGCAGGTACAGGAGCTCAAAGGCCTCCGCGGGGTGCTCGCTTTCACCGGAGATCAGAGAGTAATAGGTGATGGCCAGGGGGTTGAAGGCGGGCTGAGCACCTTCCAGGGGCAGCAGAGGAGCATACTCCCACAGCACGGGGTTGTCCGTGGTGGTGCGCAGGGAGGCGTAGCCGGCCCACACGCCGATCTTGGCCACCTCGTCAGCGGGGGTGAACAGGGCGGGCAGCTCAGAGGCCTCCTTGATGGTCCAGGTCAGCTCGGGGAGCAGACCCTTCTCATACAGGCTGTTGACCCAGGCAATACCCTCGCGGTACTCGTCCCGGTCGTAGGGCAGGTAGATCTCGCCGTCGTCGGTGGCGTTGAACATGTAGGTGTCGTGATAGTAGATGTAGTTGTTGATCAGCCAGGTGGGGATGTCGCCGCGGGCGATGCCGACGGAGCCCACCATGCCCATCTCATCGGCCTTGCCGTTGCCGTTGGGGTCCTTGGTGACAAACTCGGTGAGCACGTGCTCCAGCTCTTCCTGGGTGGTGGGCATCTCCAGACCCAGCTTGTCCAGCCAGTTCTGGTTGATGTACAGCATGTTGGTGGCCTGACCGACAACGGTAGCATCCACGCTGGGATAGCCCCACAGCTTGCCCTCGGGGCTCAGGCCCTCGGTGAAGATGCGCTGCTTGATGTTTTCCTCGCAGTTGCGCTCAATGTGGTCCAGGATGTTGAAGCCGTACTTGGCCTCCAGCTTGGCCACGTGCTCCTCGCTGAAGTAGGGCAGCAGGTCCTGCAGGTAACCGTCCTGACCGTAAATCTCCACAACTTCCGGAGCCAGGTTGAAGTAGAACATCACGTCGGGCAGCTTTTCGCCGCCGGCCACGATGGTGGACACCTGCTGGGCCAGCTCAGCGGCGTCAGAAGAGAAGACTTCCACGTCGATGTTGTAGCCGGACTGCTCCTCCAGCCAGAGGACCAGCTTGTTGTTGTCCCACTCGGTGACGTTGGCCTTGCCCTTGACGCCAAGGGTAATGGTGATCTGCTCGTCGCCGGACTGGGAGCCGGACGGAGTGGTTTTGCCGCAGGCGGCCAGGGACAGGGCCATGACCAGAGCCAGCAGCGCGCTGATGATACGCTTGTTCATAAGATTGCCTCCATTTCTTTGTGTTTGCTCCGCACAGGGAACACTTTGCGTGACAGGCCTACCGGGCGGCTGTGTGGAGAACACCCCGCCCCAGTATAAACTGTCACGTTACCGCCAGTATAGCACACAATGGTTGTCTTGGCAAGAAAAACCGCCGTGCGCCTCGTCGAATTCGTGGAATTGACGAAACGCACGGCGGTTTCTTGTGATAACTGCCCTATCAGTAGGCCACGCCCCAGTAGATCATGTGCTTGGCGCTCTTGCCGCAGCACACGCAGGTGTCGGACACTTTTTCCTGCTCCAGGGGCATGCAGCGGGAGGACACGCCCGCCTCCTCCTTCATCTTCAGCTCGCAGGCAAGTTCGCCGCACCACATGGTTTTGGCGAAGCCGCCCTGGGTTTGGATGAAGTCCTTGACCTCGTCCAGGGTCAGACAGGTGCGGGTGTTGTTTTCCAGATTGGCCTTGGCGCGCTGGAACAGGCCGTCATGTACCTCGTCCAGCAGGCGGGCAACGGTGGACTCCAGCTCGGTCAGGGGGACAAACACCTTCTCGCCGTTGTCACGGCGGCAGATGCAGCACTGGCCCTTCTCCATGTCCTTGGGGCCGATCTCCACGCGCAGGGGCACGCCCTTCATCTCGTACTCGGCGGCCTTCCAACCCATGGACTGGTCGGAGTCGTCCATTTTGGCGCGCACGTCGGCGGCGGTCAGGCGATCCAGCAGGTCGCGGGCGGCGTCCAGCACGCCCTCCTTATGCTGGGCCACGGGGATGACCTTGGCCTGGATGGGGGCGATGCGGGGGGGCAGCACCAGACCGTTGTTGTCACCGTGGGTCATGATGATGCCGCCAATCATACGGGTGGAAACG
>JAZNMM010000142.1:0-3748 GCA_045579605.1 Lawsonibacter sp. | reverse complement strand
CCCGCCCCCCCGTAAAATGTGGTGCCGCGTCCTGTTGTATGGATAGAAAACCCCGGGACGCGCGGTGGGGCGTCCCGGGGGCGGGGGTGCGTTACAGCGGGATGAGCGCGGGCTCACCGATGTAATTCAGACCGTATTTCTCCACCAGACCCATGGCGGTGGGGAGGGATGCCTCGTCATAGGCGCTGTGGGGGTCATGGGCGTCGAAGCCGAAGGTGACGGGTGCGCTCTCCTCACCCGCCAGCCGCCAGAAGTCCTCTCTGGGGTAGTGGCGTTTGGCGCGGATGCCCAGCAGGTTGATCTCCAGAAGGAGGTTTTTCTCCCGGGCGGCGGCGCAGATGCGGCGCATCTGCCGGTCGTATATATCGTTGTCGCCGGTGAAACGGAACAGATCCGGATGGGCCACATAGCTAAATACGCCGGTGTCCATAGCGGCCAGCACGTTGGTCACGTATTCCTCCAGCAGAGCGGGGTCGTCCGTGGGATTGGCCACGTAAAAGCCGTTGGGGCGCTCGTCACCGGCGAAGTGCTGACCAAGCAGCAGATATTCCGCCCCCAGAGCCCGCGCGGTGTCCAGCATGGCCGGGAAAAAGGTGGGGTAGTATTCCATCTCAAAGCCGATGGTCAGCCGGATCTGATCCTTATACTTCTCTCGCAGGGCGTACAGCGTGTCAAAGTAGTCCTTTGCCTGCGCCATGGGAATGCGGTAGTAGGACTCCGTTCCGTCGGGAAACAGAAACGGAACGTGGTCGGAAAAGCCCATTCGAAGTACGCCGCAGGAAATGGCGCGCTGAATGTACTCGTCCTCCGTGCCGGAGGCATGGCCGCAGCGGGCGGTGTGGGTATGGTAGTTGTAGGTCATTGGGATGCCTTCTTTCGTAAACGGAACTCACCGGGCCTAATTATGATATAAACCAGGGGCCTTTGTCAAGTGGCTGGACCGTACCCGTCCCGGCAATAAGACGACAAAAATCCCGCCTGATCTCCACAAAGAAACGGGATCAGACGGGACCTTGTTTGCGGTTTAGTTTCCGAAGAATTGTTCGGTGTTGATGCCGGCGATGTGGCGGGCATCGTTTACAAGCTCAAAGCGAGGAGAAGTCAACTGTCCCTGCTCTCCGGTAAAGGTCACGATGGTAATTGCCGTAAATGCAGGGCTGACCGCCCGACAGAAAAAGGGGAAGGGCAGGTTGAACAGATGGGAAAGGACCATGCTCGATACCCCGGCATGACTGACCATCGCGATGGTGCTCTCATCACAGCGGCGGATGCGATAGTATTCTCCCTCCCGCTCCAGACCGTAGTCGGACAGCAGGCGGTCAAAGGCCTGCCTGACCGGCTCGACCAAAGCAAGCAGCTTCAGGTTTTCCGAAAAAGGACCCCTCTCCTGCCATTGAGGGTCAACCAAAGTTTGGCCGGTGCGGACCATTTCATCCACCGTAAACCACGGCTGTCCGTTGTGGGCGATGGAGGTATCATCCAGCCTGCCCCACCGCAGCTCACGCATAAAGTCAAATTTTGACTCGATGGCAAGCCCCTTTTGCTTGGCAATGTGCTCCGCTGTCTCGATGGCACGGCCGCAGGTAGAGGAGTAGATCTTTGTGATGGGTTCATCTTTCAGCCGCTCCGCCACAGCCTGCGCCTGCAGATGTCCGATGGGAGTTAGACAGTCCTGTTTGTAATCGGGGCGTGCGTGACGCACGAAGATAATTCTCATAGGTATTTGTTCCTTTGGTTGACGGGCTGCCGGTTTTTCCGGCAGCCCGCAGCATGGATCACTTGCTGTTCATGCGGTCCCAGGCAGACTGGGCGGCGGCGATGGCGTTGTCCCAGCCCAGGGTGTGGATGGTGTCCACGTAGTTCTGCCACACGGCATCATCGGTTACGTCCAGCTCGCCGGTGACGAACTTGGCGCGCATCTCCTTGGCGTAGGTGACGATGTCGGTCATGGCGTTGCCCAGCAGATCAGTCTCTTCCTCGGTGTAGCTGAGGCTGTAGACCATGTTCTTGGGGTTGTTGGCCTTGGCGACGTCGGCGTAGCCGTAGCCGTGATCAATGTGGATCTGGTTGCGATACTCCAGCCAGGTGGTCACGCCGTCATCGGGCTCAAACACTACGTGGCTGAAGGGGACGTCGCGGGTGCCCAGATGCTCGGGGTACAGGATCGGGTCGTACACGAAGTCGATCAGGCAGGACTGGTTGGCGAAGGTGGTGTCGGTCTGACCGGACTTGGCATCGGGGTTCAGGATCTTCATGGCCTTGCCGTCGCCGTGGATGCCCTTGCCAAAGCACTGGTCACAGTCGGGGGAGCAGTCCTCCCACACCCAGTCAGTGCCTTCTTCGCCCCGGGTCATGCGGCGCACGCCTTCGGGGGTGGACAGCAGGTACAGGATCTCAAAGGCCTCGGCGGGATGCTCAGAGTCGCCGGCGATCAGAGAGTAATAGGTGATGGACAGGGGGTTGAAGGCGGGCTGAGCACCCTCCAGGGGCAGCAGGGGAACATACTCCCACAGGGTGGGGTTGTCCTGGGTGGTACGCAGGGAGGCGTAACCGGCCCACACGCCGACCTTGGCCACCTCGTCCGCGGGGGTGAAGATGGCGGGCAGCTCGGAGCTTTCCTTGATGGTCCAGGTCAGCTCGGGCAGCAGACCCTGCTCAAACATGCCGTTGACATAGCTCAGGCCCTCGCGGTAAGCATCCTGATCATAGGGGATGTAGATCTCGCCGTCGTCGGTGCAGTTGAACATATACTTGTCGTGATAGTAGATGTAGTTGTTGATCAGCCAGGTGGGGATGTCGCCGCGGGCGATGTTCACGGAGCCCACCATGCCCATCTCGTCAGCCTTGCCGTTGCCGTTGGGGTCCTTGGTGATGAACTCGGAGAGCACGTGGCTCAGCTCGTCCAGAGTGGTGGGCATCTCCAGCCCCAGCTTGTCCAGCCAGTTCTGGTTGATGTACAGCATGTTGGTGGCCTGGCCGACAACGGTGGCATCCACGCTGGGATAGCCCCACATCTTGCCCTGCGCGTTCAGGCCCTCGGTAAAGATGCGGTTTTTGATCTCCTCTTCGCAGTTGCGCTCAATGTGGTCCAGAATGTTGAAGCCGTACTTGGCCTCCAGCTTGGCCACATTTTCCTCGGAGAAGAAGGGCAGCAGGTCTGCCAGGTAGCCGTCCTGACCGTAGATGTCCTTCACGTCATCGGACAGGTTGAAGTAGAACATCACGTCGGGCAGCTTTTCGCCGCCGGCCACGATGGTAGACACCTGCTGGGCCATCTCGCCGGTGTCAGAAGAGAAGACTTCCACGTCGATGTTGTAGCCGGACTGCTCTTCCAGCCAGAGGACCAGCTTGTTGTTGTCCCACTCAGAGACATTGGCCATGCCCTTGACGCCGAGGGTAATGGTGATCTGCTCGTCGCCGGACTGGGAGCCGGACGGAGTGGTTTTGCCGCAGGCGGCCAGGGACAGGGCCATGACCAGAGCCAGCAGCGCGCTGATAATACGCTTGTTCATAAAAAGGCCTCCATTAAAATAAATGTGTTCCGGCCGAAACCGGAGCAGGGACGGAACGTGCATTCCGGTTCCCTGGATTGATTATATACTAGTCTTTTGTCCGGGAAAACGGAAAAATTATTACGTTTTATGTGGAAAATGACAAAAGCGAGGGGGAGAGTTGGCTTGTTGGTGCCCTTGCCATGCAGGAAAAACGCTAGACCCGCCTGAGGCGGTGCGCGGGGTGTGGGGATCCT
>JAZNMM010000141.1:0-2705 GCA_045579605.1 Lawsonibacter sp. | reverse complement strand
GGAGCTTTCTGCCTTTGCTCGTTCGGCCAGTTCGTCAAATTCCAAGGCAGATACTTCCACAAACAGGTCGATGCGGTCCAGCAGCGGGCCGGACAGGCGGGAGAGGTAGCGCGTCACGTCATTTTCCGAGCACTTGCACCGGCCGGATGGGTGGCCGTACCAGCCGCATTTGCAGGGATTCATGGCGCACACCAGCATGAAGCGGCTGGGGTAGCTTACCGAGCCGGCCGCCCGGGAGATGGTCACCTGTCCGTCCTCCAGGGGCTGGCGCAGCACTTCCAATACTTCCTTGGAGAATTCGGGCAGCTCGTCCAGAAACAGCACTCCGTGGTGGGCAAGGGAAATTTCGCCCGGGCGTGGGTTGCTGCCGCCCCCGGCCATGCCCATGGGGGACACGGTGTGGTGGGGGGCGCGGAAAGGCCGCAGGTCAATGAGAGGGTGCTGGGCGTCGGTCAGCCCCATGACCGAGTGGATTTGGGTGGCCTGTAGCGCCTCCTCCCGGGTCATGGAGGGGAGGACGGAGGGCAGACGGCGGGCCAGCATGGACTTGCCTGACCCCGGAGGGCCAACAAGGAGCACGTTATGGTTTCCACTGGCGGCGATCTCCAGCGCACGCTTGACATTTTCCTGTCCCTTGACCTCGGCGAAATCGGGGGCAAACGCGCTTCTTGCCCCCGGCTTCCACACGGGAGCGGGGGAGATGGGCGCTTCTCCGGACAGGTGGGTCACCAGCTGGGCCACATCACGCACCGGAATGATCTGGGGCCCTTGGGCCAGCGTGGCTTCCGGGGCATTGTCTTCCGGTACATACAGGGTGGTGATGCCTGCGGCTTTGGCGGCCAGCGCCATGGGCAGCATGCCGGCGGCGGGGCGCAGGTGACCGGACAGGGACAGCTCACCCACAAAGGCGCAGTTGCTGTCCTTCAGCTTCAGCTGACCCCCGGCGCACAGAATACCCACCAGCATGGGCAGGTCATACAGCGTGCCCACCTTTTTCACGTGGGCGGGGGCGAGGTTGACAGTGATGCGGCTGACCGGGAAGGAAAAGCCGTTGTTTTTGATGGCCGCGCGCACCCGTTCCCGGGCCTCGTTTACCGCCGCGTCGGGCAGGCCGACCACGGTGAAGGCGGGCAGGCCGCCGGAAAGGTCGCACTCCACCGACACCTCGTAGCCGGTAATGCCGTGCAGACCCAGCGAGCGAATATTACAGACCATAGCCAGCCCTCCGTTTTCTGCCAAAAATACTGTCCTTGAACCGTACTGTCATTTTACAATGCTTCCTGCTAAAATTCAATGCAAACATGGGCGCAATTTCCGAAATTGGGAGCAGAAAATGGTGAATTAGACATTTACAAAGGGGATGAAAAGTGGTAGACTTAACAGCGTAAACGCGATATTGCGACAGCACCGCTTCCACCCGGAGTGACGGGAGGGGGCGGCAATGGCATGCCCGAAGAAGGAAAGCCGGCGCGTGTTTTTGCGGCAATATCTCAAAATAATGGAAGAAAGCAGGGATTCTATGGCAAGAAAGTTTAAAACCATGGACGGCAACAACGCCGCTGCATATGTCAGCTACGCGTTTACCGAGGTTGCGGGTATTTTCCCCATCACGCCGTCCAGCCCCATGGCAGACTACGTGGACCAGTGGGCCGCTCTGGGTCAGAAGAACATCTTCGGCACCACCGTCAAGGTCGTGGAGATGCAGTCTGAGGCCGGCGCCGCCGGTACCGTCCACGGTTCTCTGGGCACCGGTGCCCTGACCACCACCTACACCGCCTCTCAGGGCCTGCTGCTGATGCTCCCCAACATGTACAAGGTCGCCGGCGAGCTGCTGCCCGGCGTGTTCCACGTGTCTGCCCGTACCGTGGCCAGCCACGCGCTGAACATCTTCGGCGACCACTCCGACGTGCTGGCCTGCCGCCAGACCGGCTTTGCCATGCTGGCTGAGGGCAACGTGCAGGAGGTCATGGACCTGGCTCCCGTGGCCCATCTGGCCGCCATCGAGGGCCGCGTTCCCTTCCTGAACTTCTTTGACGGCTTCCGTACCTCCCACGAGATCCAGAAGGTGGCCGTGTGGGATTACGAGGATCTGAAGGAAATGTGCAACATGGAGGCTGTCGAGGCCTTCCGCAAGCGCGCCCTGAACCCTGAGCGCCCCGTCATGCGCGGCTCTCACCAGAACGGCGACATCTTCTTCCAGAACCGCGAGGCCAGCAACAAGTACTACGAGGCCGTTCCCGGCATCGTGGAGAAGTACATGGCCAAGGTCAATGCCAAGCTGGGCACCGACTATCAGCTGTTCAACTACTACGGCGCGCCCGACGCCGACCGCGTCATCATCTGCATGGGCTCCTTCTGCGACGTGGCTGAGGAGGTCATCGACTACCTGAACGCCAAGGGCGAGAAGGTGGGTCTGGTCAAGGTCCGTCTGTACCGTCCTTTCCGCGCCGACAAGCTCATTGCCGCCATCCCCGCCACCGCCAAGAAGATCGCTGTCCTGGACCGCACCAAGGAGCCCGGCGCTCTGGGCGAGCCCATGTATCTGGACGTGATCACCGCTCTGGCTGAGGCCGGCATCACCGACAAGACCGTCATCGGCGGCCGCTACGGTCTGGGCTCCAAGGACACTCCCCCCGCCAGCGTGTTCGCTGTGTATGAGGAGCTGAAGTCGGAGGCCAAGCGGTCTTAGGAAGACAACACTTAGC
>JAZNMM010000140.1:0-4427 GCA_045579605.1 Lawsonibacter sp. | reverse complement strand
CAACGTGGACGTGCCGGTGTATTTCGGCATCATCCCCACCGCCGCCGGTGTCTGGCGTGACCGCCTGCCCGCCGGGGCCCCCACCGCCGATGAGCAGGCCGTCATCCAGGCCCTCAACGCCGGGGTGTCCGTAGACGGCATCGTGGATGCCCTTGGTCAGCTGACTGCCCACGCAGACGAGGAGGTCTACTACCGCACCGACCACCACTGGACCAGTCTGGGTGCCTACTACGGCTACTGTGCCGTGATGCAGGCCATGGGTCTGGAGCCAGTGTCCCTGTCCGACTACCAGCAGACCACCCTGTCCGATGCCTTCTACGGCACCATCTTCTCCTCCTCCGGCGTGCGCTGGGTGGAGCCGGACACCATCCACGCCTACGTTCCCGAGCAGAACGTCACCGTCACCAACTACTTTGACGGCACGCCTACTGCGGGCGAGCTGTACGTGGACAAGTACCTTGCCGAAAAGGACAAGTACTCCTGCTTCCTGGGGGGCAACCAGCCCCTGTGTGTGCTGACCGGAGGGAACGCCGACGGGGAAAAGGTGCTGGTCATCCGGGACTCCTATTCCGATGCCATGGCCCCATTCCTGGCCGAGAGCTTTGCCGAAGTACACCTGTACGACCTGCGGTACAACCGCATGAGCGTGAAAGGCTACGTGGAGGAGCACGGTATCGACCGTGTGGTAGTGCTGTACAACCTGTCCAACTTCATCACCGACACAAACCTGTTCCTGCTGGGACGATAAACCAAAAAGCCAAGTGCGGCTCGAAATGAGCCGCACTTTTTTCTTGCCTTTTCCCCTCCCATGCCGTACACTGGAAGCAGAGAAAATTCCTTGATTTGGAGGTCATAGCCATGGCACGTTTCATTCGTTTTCAGCATGCGGACCGTACTGCCTACGGGCGGCTGGAGGGGGACACCGTCCGGGTGCTGTCCGGCAACCTGTTTGACGGCCGGGAGGAGAGCGGCGAGACTCTTCCCCTGTCTTCCGTCACCCTGCTCGCCCCTTGCCAGCCCACCAAGGTGCTGTGCGTGGGCTTTAACTACCGGGACCACGCGGAGGAATTCAACACCCCCATCCCCGAACTGCCCAACATCTTCATGAAGCCCGTCTCCGCCGTCACCGGCCCGGAGGCCCCCGTCTACTTCCCCAAAGCGCTGGCCAAGCAGGTGGACTACGAGGCGGAGCTTGTGGCGGTCATTGGCCGCCGCGCCCGTCACGTCACTCCTGGAGCAGCCCTTGACTATGTGCTGGGCTACACCATCGGCAACGACGTCACCGCCCGGGATATGCAGGACCCCACCAAGCAGTGGACGGTGTGCAAGGGCTTTGACACCTTCGCCCCCATCGGCCCCTGGATCGAAACGTCTGTTGACCCCAAGGCCGGGCTGGATATTTCCTGCTGGGTCAATGGTCAGCGCCGTCAGCACTCCAACACCAGCAACCTCATTTTCGATGTGCCCTATCTGGTCAGCTGGCTGTCTCAGGCCATCACGCTGGAGCCGGGCGATGTCATCTTCACCGGCACCCCCTCCGGCATCGGCCCGGTCAATGTGGGCGATGTGATGGAGATGCGCATTCAGGGTATCGGCTCTCTGTTTAACCCCGTGGCGGCCGAATGATCCTCTCCCATACATACAAGCACAAAAGCACCCCGCCTGTGGCGGGGTGCTTCCTTTTGCTCTGTTCAGTTTTCCGCGTAGCGGGACAAAAACTGCCGGGTGCGCTCCTGGGTGGGGTGGTCGATGACCTCCCTGGCAGGGCCCTGCTCCACGATCACGCCACCGTCCATGAAGATGACCTGATCGGCCACGTCACGGGCAAATGCCATTTCGTGTGTGACGATGATCATGGTGGTCTTCTGGTCGGCCAGCGAGCGGATAACCTTGAGCACCTCACCCGTCAGCTCCGGGTCCAGGGCGGAGGTAGGCTCGTCAAAGCACAGGATATCCGGGTGCAGAGCCAGCGCCCGGGCGATGGCCACACGCTGTTGCTGCCCGCCGGACAGCTGGTGCGGGTAGTGGTCAGCCCGATCGGCAAGGCCCATGCGGGCCAGCAGTGCCTTGCCCTCGTCCTCGATTTCCATAAGGATGCGGGTTTTGTTCTGCTTGTAGTCCTCCCGCTCCTTTGCCAGCAGCTTGCTGGCCAGGGTCACGTTCTCCAACGCGGTATATTGGGGAAACAGGTTAAAGGACTGGAACACCATGCCGAAGTGCAGGCGCATTTTGCGCACCTCGCTCTCCTTCTGGGTAGCGGGGTCGTCAGCATCAAAGATGACCTTTCCCTCCACGCTGATACTGCCCTTGTTGGGTGTCTCCAAAAAGTTCAGACAGCGCAGCAGGGTGGTCTTTCCGCTGCCGGAGGAGCCGATGATGGCCAGGGCCTGACCCCGCTCCAGCTCAAAGCTAATGTCCTCCAGCACCCGGGTGGGGCCGAAATGTTTTTCAATGTTGCGTACTTCCAAAATCGCCATTTCGCCACCCCCTTACCGGAAATAGTCCATCTTGCGCTCAATGTACCCAAACAGCAGGGTGAGCGCGCCCACAAACACCAGGAAGAACAAACCCGTGGAGAACAGCGGCCAGATCAGGCCCTTGCTGGAATACTCGTTGGCCATCATGATGATCTCCTTGTTGGAGATGATACGGGCAAGGCAAGTGTCCTTGATGAGGGTGATGATCTCGTTGCCCATGGGCGGGATGATGCGCTTGATGAGCTGAAGCAGTGTGACCTTGAAGAAGATCTGGCTCTTGGTCATGCCCAGCACCTGTCCGGCCTCATACTGGCCTCGGGGAATGGAGTCGATGCCGCCCCGGTAAATCTCAGAGAAGTAGCAGGCGTAGTTGATGACAAAGGCAACCGCCGCGCCGCTGAATCGGCCAAAGGACGGAATATCGATGCCGTAATTGACCCGGATCAGGCCGGGCACGAAGAAAAAGATGATGACCTGCAGCATCAGGGGCGTGCCCCGGATGACCCACACAAAGGTCTTGACCAGCCAGGCCAGGGGCTTAAACTTGCTGCGGGCACCAAAGCAGATCACCAGTCCCAGAGGGATGGCGAAGATCAGGGTGACAAAAAACAGCTCGCAGTTGATGACAAAGGCCTCGCACAGGCGGGCAAGGATCACCTTTACACTATCAAACCAAACACCTATACCAACAAAAAAGTCAGCCAGGCGGGCAATGATCACGTCCATGGAAACACCTCAAAACACACATCATGGGACAGCGGCGCGGTGCCGCTGTCCCTGATGCAAACTCTCTTTTGCTGTAAAACTTACTCCGCCAGAGTCAGGCCGTACTTCTCGGCCAGAGCGGGCATGGTGCCGTCGGCGATCAGCTCGTCGAAAATGGCGTTGGTGGCGGCGCAGGCGTCGCTGCCCTTGCGGTAAGCAACCCCGTAGAACTCCTCAGCCAGCTGGTCCACGATGACCAGGTTGGCATAGTCGGTGCCCTCACCGATCATGGCCTGGGCCAGAGTGATGTCCAACACAGCGGCATCACAGGTACCGGCAGCCACTTCCATCAGGCAGTCGGTCTGAACGGTCTTGGGAACGAAGGTGGCCTGAGCCAGGCTCTCGTCACCCTCGATGGTGGTCTGACCGGCAGAGCCCTGCTCGGCACAGACGTTCTTGCCCACCAGAGAGGAAGTATCGGTATAGGCGGCGTCCTTCAGCATCACGACTACCTGGGCGTTGACCACGTAGGGATCGGTGATCTCCATGGCCAGCTTGCGGTCCTCGTCAATGGTCAGGCCGTTCCACACGCAGTCGATGGTGCCGGCGTTCAGCTCCACTTCCTTGGTCTCCCACACGATCTCCTGGAACTTGGGGGTGACGCCCAGCTTCTGGCACACGGCGATGGCCAGCTCGGTATCAAAGCCGGTGAACTCGCCGTTCTCGTCGGTGTAGTTCATGGGCTCGTACACAGTGTAGCCAATGATCATTTCACCCTTCTGCTGGATCTCCTGCAGATCGGTCAGCTCCACCTCGGGCTGAGAAGCGCTGCCGGAAGTGGGGGCAGATGCGGTGCAGGCGACCAGAGCCAGGCTCATCACCAGAGCCATAGCCAGAGCAATAAACTTCTTCATGATGTATTCCTCCAATATCAACTCATGTTTCTGAGGGGCTCACCCCCTCGGCACTTTTGCATTTTACCACGCTAAATCGCCAATGTAAAGCCCCAATTTAAAATTTTTTTATTTTCTCTTAGGGCAGCAAAATGCGCCCCCGGCAGACAGGCGTCTGCCGGGGGCGTTTGAGAACTGTGATCAGATGGCTTTGGCGTTGGCCAGCAGGTAGGCCTCGGCCTCGGGGTTCCACAGACCGTTGTTGGCCTTGCACAGGCGGTCCAGCTCGGCGAACAGGGGGTTTTCCTTGCCCGCCTGCTCAAAGTCCGCGATGGCGGTCAGGGGCAGGTCG
>JAZNMM010000139.1:0-16228 GCA_045579605.1 Lawsonibacter sp. | reverse complement strand
CCACCTCCTTGGCTCACAGAAACGACATGGCTACGATCCGACTTCGATGTTGGGACCTTCGGGGGTCTCGATGGGGCACATACGGCCGTAGTGGCTGTAGTGTACGTCTCGGACCTCGAAGTTGGCGCGCTCTCTGGAAAGACCGCCGGGGCCAAGGGCGGACATACGGCGCTTATGAGTCAGCTCCGCCAGGGGGTTGGTCTGGTCCATGAACTGGGACAGGGGGGAGCTTCCGAAGAACTCCTTGATGACCGCGGTGACGGGGCGGATGTTGATCAGGGACTGGGGGGTGACCACGTCCAGATCCTGAGTGGTCATACGCTCACGGATGACGCGCTCCATGCGGCTGAAGCCGATGCGGAACTGGTTCTGGATCAGCTCGCCCACGCAGCGCAGGCGGCGGTTGCCCAAATGGTCGATGTCATCGGGGTTGCCCACGTTGTGGGCCAGGCAGTTGAGGTAGTTGATGGAGGCCATCATATCCTCCACGGTGATGTGCTTGGGGATCAGATTGTCCAGATTCTCAGCCACCGCTTCCTTCAGCTCGTCGCCGGAATACTGGTCCAGCAGCTGGCACAGCACAGGGAAAGACACCAGCTCGTCCACGCCGCATTCAGCGGGGTCAAAGTCCACAAAGCGCTTCATGTCCACCATGTTGTTGGCGAACACCTTCACGTTCTTGCCGTCCACCAGAACGACCGCCTCGTTCACGCCGCAGCCGTCCAGCTGGCAGGCGCGCTCCCGGGTAAGGGTCTCCCCTGCCTCGGCCAGGATCTCACCGGTGCGGGGATCGGCCACGGGGGCGGCCAGAGTCTGACCGGTCAGACGGGTGGCAAGGGACATCTTCTTGTTGAACTTATAGCGGCCCACCGCAGACAGGTCGTAGCGGCGGGGGTCGAAGAACAGACCGTTGAGCAGGGTCTGGGCAGTCTCCACCGTGGGAGGCTCGCCGGGACGCAGCTTGCGGTAAATCTCCAGCAGGGCGTCCTCATAGGTCTTGCAGGCATCCTTCTCCAGGGTGGCCACAATGCGCTCGTCCTCGCCAAACATCTCCAGGATCTCCGCGTCGGTCCGGGGACCCACAGCGCGGATCAGGCAGGTGATGGGCAGCTTGCGGTTCTTGTCGATGCGCACGGAGAAGGTATCGTTCAGGTCAGTCTCATACTCCAGCCACGCGCCGCGATAAGGGATCACGGTGGTGGTGTAGGTCAGGTTATCGGCCTTGTCGGCGGTACGGGTATAGTACATGCCGGGAGAACGAACGATCTGGTAGTCGATGACGCGCTCGGCACCGTTGATGACAAAGGTTCCCGACTGGGTCATGACCGGGAAGTCACCCATGAAGATCTCGTGTTCCTTGATTTCCTCGGTCTCCTTGTTGCGCAGGCGCACCCGGACCTTGATGGGGGCGGCGTACGTGGCATCCCGGGCCTTGCACTCCTCCACGTCGTACTTGGGCGCTTCATCCATGGTGTAGTCGATGAAGGACAACTCAAGATTTCCGGCGTAGTCGGTGATGCAGTCCACGTCCTTGAACACGTCGCGCAGACCCTTTTCCAGGAACCACTGATAGGAGTCCTTCTGGACCTCCAGCAGGTTGGGCATCTCAAGGATCTCGTCATAGCGGGCAAAGCTCTTGCGCTGGGTATTGCCGAACGTTACGTCTTTGATGACCATGCTAAAAATCAACTCACTTTCCTTAGTCTGAACGAGCAGAATCTACCTGTTTTCGGGGTTTTGGGAGCGGTAAGCGGGCCACAATTTGGTGGTTGTGTCCAAATCGGCAGAAGTCTTCATCCGTGACACGCCCGACAAAGTTGTGACCTTTTTCTTTCCCCCTCTTGTCAAGTACACCCCCCGGTGGTATACTCATCGTACAGCATGGTGGGACCATGCTGTATTTTTTCGGGGGACATAAAAGCATTTTACTATACCACGTTCCCGCCGCCCCTGTCAATCCCTTTATTATAAATTTATTTATAATGTGGACATACAGCCCTTCTGCGGACCGGTGCACTGCACCCGGGTCCGTTTTTTCTTGCTCCGGAAAATGTTACCACCCGGGTTTGGTTTGACAGCAGGACCGATCCGTGTTAAAATTCATGATGTGAAACTATGAAATTAGGAGGAAACAATTATGGCTTCTGAAAAGCTCCCTCTGAGCTATAAGGGGCGCCCCCTGCGCCGCAAGGACAATCTGATCTACTACGGCACCATGGCCGAAAAATATATCATCATGCTTCAGGTGCTGTCCACCATGAAGATCGATGATCTGGAGATGGCCACCAAGGTGTCCGTTCAGCTCCAGCTGACCGACCCCGACCTGAAAAGCCGGGACCGCGTGGTCAAGAAAACCGAGAAGGACAGTCTGTACGCCGCCATGGACGTGGCCAGCGTATGGCTGGAGCGTGCCCTGAGCACCAAGTGATTCGCCCCCCTGTACACCAGAAACGGAGGACCTTCACCATGCATCTGAACACGCTGCTGCTCCGCCTGGGCGCCCTGACCCTGACCGCCAGCACGCTGGCCGGCTCTGTCATGGCCGCGCCGGGCACCGTTACCGCCCAGAATGGTCTGCGCCTGCGCGCGCAGGCAGATGCCACCTCCGCTGTGGTCAAAACCCTTTCCAAGGGCACCGTTGTGGATATCATGGCAACCATTGACGACGAATGGTATCAGGTCAGCGTTGACAATCACACCGGCTACGTCTCCCGGGAGTATATCCACATGGAGGACGACGCTTTGTCCGGCGAGCGCACCGGCACCGTCACCGCGGAAAACGGTCTTTATCTGCGCGCAGACTCCCGTAAGAACGCCGCTGTGCTCAAGACCCTGGCCAAAGGAACGATCGTAAACGTGCTGGATTCCACGGACGGCTGGTATCACATCAGCGTGGACCAGTATATCGGCTACGCTTCCAGCGACTACATCCGGCTGGACGAAGCCCCTCAGCCGGAACCCCAACCCGATTCTCCCACCACAGACACCCCCCAGCCCACCTCTCCTGACCAGCGGTTAGGCGCGGTCACCGCCCTGACGCTGAACATCCGCAGCGGACCGGACACCAGCCACCAGAAGGTGGGCACACTCACCCTGGGCACTCAGGTGACCGTTTTGGGGGAAGAGAACGGCTGGTACAAAATTGAAAAGGGCTACATCTCGTCTGAATACATCAGCTTTGAACTGGACAGCGTTCAGGCGCCCAAGCGCACCGGCGTGGTCAACACCGCCACACTGAACGTACGCAGCGGCCCCAGCACCGTCCACACCAAAGTGGCCACCCTCTCCTCCGGTGACACGGTGACCATTCTCGGCGAAGTGGACGGCTGGTACAAGCTGGACAATGGCTATGTCGCCGGCGAGTACGTCACCCTGTCCGACGGCTCCCAGTCCGGTTCCCTCCAGTCGCAAATCGTGGCCTACGCCAGGAAGTTCCTGGGCTACCCCTATGTTCTTGGCGGCCGAGGCCCCAATTCCTTTGACTGCTCGGGTCTTGTTCAGTACGTCTACAAGAAGTTCGGCTACACCCTCAACCGCACCGCCACCACCCAGCTGCAGGACGGTGTGACCGTAAAGAAAGCCGACCTGCAGCCGGGCGACCTGGTCTTCTTCAACAGCGCCGGTACCGGTGCCAGCCGGGCCACCCACGTGGGCATCTACATCGGTTCGGGACAGTTCCTCCACGCCTCCTCCCCCAAGGTGGGCGTGGTCATCAGCGACCTGTACTCCAATTATTACAAACGGGTATATACCACTGCACGGCGCATCATCTGAGCAAAGCTTCAACGGCGGGTACGCAGTTGCGTACCCGCCGTTTTCTGCTTCCGCGCTCCCCGCCCCACTCCTTTTTTCTTCTCCCCTTGCAAATTCCGTATTATGTCTATCATTTCATGTTTTTCTTTTCGCCCAATATCCCGTTACAGGATTTTCCAGAAAATGGTTGTTCTTCTGTAGTCACTCTCTCCCAACGGGTTAAGCCTGTGGAAAAAAGTGTGGAAAATGTGTATAACTTTTGGTAGTTTAATTTCGCCATTAACATTATGTAGCCTTGTTTCGCCCCGTTTTTTCCTGACCCATCTGGTAAGCTCACGCCCTTTTTCTCCGGTTTTTGTACCCTGTTTTTACCTGTGCGCCCCTGCAGCCTTCCGCCCAAATCCCCCTTGGTATACAGAGAGTAATATATAAGAAATTTCCCCCGGGCGATTGACTTACATCCGGTTTTGTGGTATCATTCACCCGCTGTCAATTGGCACGCTGGAGTGGCTCAGTCGGTAGAGCAGCTGATTCGTAATCAGCAGGTCGTCGGTTCAAGTCCGATCTCCAGCTCCAAAAAACGCGACCCGACACAATGTGTCAGGTCGCGTTTTTGTGTTTGTCAGCCAAGGGAAATATCCCGGGTGGCGTATGCGTTGAGCTCCTGTCCGGCGGTATGTCCGGCCAGATACGCATAATAGCCCTGGCAGCCGATCATGGCAGCATTGTCGCCGCAATAGCGCAGCTCGGGCATAAACAGCCGGATCTGCTCCTTTGCACACGCCCGCTCCAAATCGGCACGAATGCGGCTATTGGCCGCCACGCCGCCGGCAATGGCCAGCGTTCCGTACCCGGTCTGCTTCACCGCAGCCAGCGCCCGGGGCACCAGACTGTCGCTGATGGCCTGTGCAAAGCTGGCGGCAAAGTCACGCAGTTCCAGCTGCTCCCCCTTCTGCTGGGCGTTATGCAGCAGGTTGAGGGCCGCTGTCTTGAGCCCGGAGAAGGACATATCCAGCTCCGAGCCGCTCACGTGGGCCCGGGGCAGCTCATACCGAGTGGGATCGCCCCCCTGTCCAAGCCGGTCCATGGGCGCACCTCCGGGATATCCGATGTTGAGCACCCGCCCCACCTTGTCAAAGCACTCTCCCGCCGCATCGTCCCGGGTGCCGCCCAGTACTGCCATGTCTGTATAGGACTTCACATCCACAAGGATGGTATTTCCACCGGACACACACAGGCAGACAAAGGGAGGCTCCAGCTCCGGGTGGGTAATGTAGTTGGCGGCAATATGTCCTCGGGTATGGTGGACGGGGATCAGGGGAACGTCCAGCCCAAAAGCCACCGCCTTGGCAAAATTTACCCCAACCAGCACCGCCCCGATGAGCCCGGGGGCATAGGTCACCGCCACCGCGTCAATGTCTTTTTTTGTCAGCCCGGCCTGCTCCAGCGCCTGCCGGGTCAGACCGGTAATGGCCTCCACGTGCTTGCGGGAAGCGATCTCGGGTACCACGCCGCCGTAAGCGGCGTGCATTTCAATTTGGGACGCGATGCAGTTGGACAGCACCTGCCGTCCGTCCCGCACCACCGCCACCGCAGTTTCGTCACAGGACGATTCAAAGGCAAGAATATTCATCTCTTATTCCTCCCTCCACGCCACCGCCGGCCGCGCCTGTTCCCCCGGCGCCAGAGGCAGCTGGATGAAGCGCTCATAGTATGGGGACGGAATCTGCTTTTGGTACATGATTTTGTGGATGGCCAGCAGTTCTTCCCCACTCACATCGCCCCCGTCCCGGATCAGCGTTTCATAGTGGGCGCCGAACAGAGCGCAGTCGTAGCCCGCATACCGGAATCCGTTGCGGAAATAGAAGTCCAGCCGCCGGTGCTGCAGCGCCCGCTCCTCCGGGTCGGGACTGTTGTCCCGCTCCGCCTCACCAAAGATTCCCCGCATATGGGCATAATACTCTCCCAGCAGGGCCAGCAGAGCAGTGCCAAGTCCTTTGCCCCGCTCCCCCTCGATCGTGCCAAGATAGTCCAGCAGAACAAAGGGAACACCCGGCTCCAGCCACATCAGAGCATAGCCCAGCAGCCGCCCGTCTTCATACATACCCAGCGGCTCGTACCGCCCGGAATCGCGCATCTGCTCCATTACTTTCAGCGATTTGAGTTCGTTGGGAGGAAATGCACGCTTCATGTGCTGGAAATAGACCTGTTCCAGCTGCGCCTTATTCAGCTGCTTGAGTTCCATGCTCACCAAACTCCCTGGTCATAATGACAGCGTCCTCCCGGGGGCGCTGATAATAGCCCTTGCGCAGCCCCGCCTGCACAAACCCGTGCTTGTGGTACAGGGCGATGGCCGCCTGATTGGATGCGCGCACCTCCAGCGTAAGAAAGGCCAGATTTACTTCGGCAAACCGACAGAACACATCCAGCAGCGCCGACGCCACTCCGTGGCGGCGGGCGGCTTCTTCCACGGCCACATTGTCGATATACCCTTCGTCCAGAATCACGTGCAGGCCGGCATAGCCCAACACGCCCCCTTCCCCATCTTCCGCCACAATAAAGCTGGCCTGAGGGTCAAACAGGGCATCCTCCAGCATGGTCTGGGTCCACGGCATGGAAAAACAGGCCTGTTCCAGCTCCAGGATCTGGGGGATATGGCCCCGTTCCATTGGGACGATCTCGTAATACATGGCACACACTCCTTTGCCCAAGGCATTCACCCTATGATACACCAACCCCCCGCACCTGTAAAGACGAAAATTCCCCGCACCGGGGCACAAAACACCCCCCGCCCCCCTTTTTTTATGGACATTTTTTGTCGGCTGTGCTATCATGAAAGGTAAGTATGCCAACAATAGGTTTGGGAGGCGCATTGCATTGAGAATCAACATTCTGGGTATCCCCTTTGACAACCTGACCCTGGCCGAAGCTGCGCAGATCGGCGACGGTTTTCTGGCCGGCGATGGCTTTCACTATGCCGTCACCCCCAATCCGGAATTTATCCTGACTGCAGAGCAGGACGAGGCATTTCGAGATGTGATCTGCCATGCCGATCTGGTCCTTGCCGACGGCATTGGCGTGATCCATTCCGCCCGCCTGCTGGGCACCCCCCTGAAAGGACGGGTCACCGGGGTGGACTTTGCCGGGGAAATGCTGGCCAAGCTCAATCAGCGGGGCGGACGGCTGTTTCTGCTGGGCGCCAAGCCCGGCGTGGCCGAGACCGCCGGAGAGAACATTGCCCGGCAATTCCCCAACCTGACCGTCTGCGGTACCCATGACGGCTATTTCCAGGAGGATGAGCCGGTGGTCCAGGCCATTCAGCAGGCAAAACCCGACCTGCTGTTCGTCTGTCTGGGCGCCCCCAAGCAGGAAAAGTGGATGGCTGCCCACGGTCCAAAAACCGGCGCAAAGCTGGCTGTCGGCCTGGGCGGCGTGCTGGATGTGTATGCCGGAACGGTGCAGCGGGCACCCAAAGTATATCAGAAGCTGGGGCTGGAATGGGCCTACCGCCTCTGCAAGCAGCCCCAGCGCTTTTCCCGCATGGCAAAGCTCCCGCTGGTTCTGGTCAAGGCCGCCAAAGTACGCCTGACCGGCGGCAAAAAGGGGGATGCATGATGGCAGGGAAACTGATCGTATTCGAGGGAACGGACGGCTCGGGCAAGTCCACCCAGTTCAAGGCCCTGTGCCAGCGGCTGGACAGCATGGGAACGGACTATCAGCGTCTCGTCTTCCCCCAGTACAGCCAGCCCTCCTCCGCTCTGATCCGCATGTATCTGGGCGGTGAGTTCGGCTCCCGGCCTGAGGACGTGAACCCATACGCGGCCTCCGCCTTCTACGCTGTGGACCGCTACGCCTCCATGAAAAAGGTGTGGGGCGACTACCACCAGAACGGCGGTCTCATTCTGGCCGACCGTTACACCACCTCCAACGCCGTGCACCAGTCGGCCAAGCTGCCCCAGCAGGAGCGGGGCGATTTCTGCCGCTGGCTGGACGAATTTGAGCACGACCGCCTTGGCCTGCCCCGGGCAGACCTTGTGCTGTATCTGGACATGCCCACAGAGGTGGCCGTGACCCTGCTGCGCAGCCGGGAGCAGTCCACCAACACCACCGCCGACATCCACGAGGTGGACGACACCTATCTCTCCACCTGCCGCATTGCCGCATTGCAGGCGGCCCAGGTTCTGGGCTGGACGGTCGTCCCCTGCGTCAGGGACGGTGTGCTGCGCTCCATCGATGACATCCACCAGGAGATCTGGTCCCTGGTCCAACCTCTTCTCTGAGAAAAAATAGGAGGCATTGATATGGTATGTATCCTGCTTGGCACCGGTTTTGAAGAAGCCGAGGCCCTTGTTCCCGCCGATCTGCTGCGCCGGGCAAAGATCGACGTGTGTCTTGCCGGCGTTGACGGCATGGCCGTTACCGGCGCCCATAACATCACCGTCACCGCCGACCGCCCCGTGGAGCAGGTCAAGGCCGAGGAACTGGAACTGCTGTTCCTGCCCGGTGGGCTGGGCGGCGTTGCTGCCATTCAGTCCAGCCCTGCCGCCATGGAGCTGATTCGCCAGGCCCACGCGCAGGGGGTCAAACTGGCTGCCATCTGCGCCGCTCCCACCATTCTGTCTCAGCTCGGACTTCTGGATGGCAAGCAGGCCGTTTGCTATCCCAGCATGCTGGACCAGCTCACCGGTGCAGACACCACCCACGGTCTGAGCGTTGTGGCAGACGGCGACATCATCACCGGTCAGGCCGCCGGCTCCGCCTTCCCCTTCGGCTTGAAGCTGATCGAGGTGCTGCGGGGCGCGGATGTGGCCAAAAAGGTCAGTCAAAGTGTGTACTACTGCGGCTGAGGCGAATAAAGCCGCCCTGCGCCGTCGGTTGCGTGCCCAGCTGTCCCAAATACCGGAAGCGGTCCGCCGGCAGGAGGACGAGGCCCTCTTTGCCGCCTTTCTGGCCCGACCGGAGGTGGCCCGGGCACATACCCTGTTTCTCTTTTTCGGCGTGGGCACCGAGCCGGAGACCGCCCGCCTGTTTGCCCCTCTGCTGACCCAGGGCAAGGCGATTGGCCTGCCCCGTATGCTGCCCGGCCGAAAAATGCAGGTGCACCGTTACGACCCCGCCCGCCCGCTGGTCCCCCACCCCTTTGGCATTCCGGAACCGGAGGCAGACGCCCCCATCCTTTCTCCCGGAGAGATCGACCTTGTGCTGGTGCCCGGTCTTTGCTATGACCGACGGGGCTACCGACTTGGTATGGGAGGGGGCTATTACGACCGGTGGCTGGCAGAGTACCGGGGCATTACCATCGGTCTGTGCCGACAGCAGTTGTTGTGCCACCGACTGGAGGTGCTCCCCCACGATCGGCCAGTGGATCTGGTCATCACTTCAAAAGAGTGCCTGTCCTGCCGCACCCAATGAAAAAGTGGGGCGAGACGCCCCACCCTTTCTCAGCAGCAGCCGCAGTCGTTGCCGCAGCCGTTGCCACAACCGTTGCCGCAGCCGCAACCACAGCCGCCGGTGTTGCCGCTGCCGCAGCAGCAGAACAGAATGATGATCAGAATGATGATCCACAGACAGTTGTTTCCGCCCCAACCGTTATTACCGCACATGTAATTTCACCTCATTTTAAAAGTCACCCCGACAGCTGTCGCTGCCGTGGTGCCGGTACCATCTCATACTATGGAGCAGACCTGTCCTCTGTTCCGCCTGTTACCTTTTTTCGTTAGGAGTGACCACTATGGCCCAACGCAGAAGATCCCGCCGCCGTTCCGGCAGAGCCACCAGCTTCGCCATGCTGTATCTGGTGTCGGTGCTGGGCGTATCCATGATCCTGGCCGCCATCGGCTGGATTGCCGCCAACGATGTACTGGCGCTGAACAAGCCGGACCTGTCCGCCACCGTGGTACTGTCCGAGGACTATTTCCGCGTCCACCAGGCCGAGAACGAGGACGGCACAAAAAAGGCGGTCTACACCGCCAAAATGGGCAAGGTGGCCGATCTCCTGGAGGATGAGGGCCTGATCAACTCCAAGCTGCTGTTCCGCCTGTTCTCCTCCGCCACCAACGGAGAGAAAAAGCTGCGTCCAGGTGCATACAACCTCAACACCAGCATGGACTTCCGCTCCCTGATCGCCGGCATGGGCTCCAACTCGGACAACCGGGTGATCGTCAAGGTCACCATCCCCGAGGGTTACACCCTTGCCCAGACCTTTAACCTTCTGGAGGAGCATGCCATCGCTTCGGCAGAGTCCCTGGCCGACTACGCCACCAATTACGACTACAAGTTCTCCTTCCTGCAGGACATTCCCCTGGGCGACCCCAACCGGCTGGAGGGCTTCCTGTTCCCCGACACATACGAATTTTATGTAAACCACGATCCCAAGTACGTCATCAACAAACTACTCCAGAACTTTGACGCCCACTATCCTGAGGAGATGCGCCAGCAGGTATCCAACAGCAAGTACACCCTGCGGGAGATCCTGACCATCGCCTCCCTCATTGAGCGCGAGACCGCAGGCAAGGATCGGGCCCGCATCGCCTCGGTCATCTATAACCGACTGGAAAACCCCTATGCTGCCGCGGGCACCAACGGTTTCCTGCAGGTGGATGCCACCCTGTTCTATATCACCGGCAAGACCCCCACCGAAGCAGACAAGAAGATCGATTCCCCCTACAACACCTATATGTATAAAGGGCTGCCCCCCTCCCCCATCGCCAACCCGGGCGCGGCCTCTCTGGACGCCGCCCTCAACCCCGAGCACACCGGCTACTACTACTACGCGCTGGGCGACAATGGGCAGCACAGCTTCTTCCAGGATTACACCAGTATGCTCAACTGGATGCACACCCAGAAACTCTACAGATAACGCACCCTGCCCGGATGTCCTTGGGCATCCGGGCAGAATTCTGCTTGAAAAGAGAGATCTTCTATGGCTGAGAGAAAAATCGAACTGCTGGCCCCTGCCGGCGATATGGAACGGCTGCGCATGGCGCTGGCCTACGGTGCAGACGCGGTGTATCTGGCGGGCACCTCCTTTGGCATGCGCTCCTTTGCGGGCAACTTCACCCCCGACGAGCTGCGGCTGGCGGTACAACTGGCCCACGAAAAAGGCGTGCGCGTCCATGTGACCTGCAACACCATGCCCCGCAACGACGAGGTAGCCCGGCTGCCCCAGTGGCTGGAATTCCTGCAGGACGCAGGTGTGGACGCGATCATCGCCGCTGACGTCGGGGTCCTCTCCCTTGCCAAACGCCACGCCCCCAAAGTGCAGGTACACATCTCCACCCAGGCCAGCATCGTCAACTACCAGTCCGCCACCGCGTGGCACGAGCTGGGGGCCAGCCGGGTCATCCTGGCCCGGGAGCTGTCTTTGGACGAGATCCGTGAAATCCGGGCCAAAACCCCAAAAACACTGGAGATAGAGGCATTCGTCCACGGGGCCATGTGCGTGTCCTACTCCGGACGGTGTCTGCTGTCCAACTACATGACCGATGCCAGCCGGGACTCCAACCGGGGCGCCTGTGCCCAGCCCTGCCGGTATCAGTACGCCTTGATGGAGGAAAAGCGCCCGGGCGAGTACTTCCCTGTCTTTGAGGACGAGAAGGGCACTTACATCATGAACTCCCGGGATATGTGCATGATCGACCACGTAAAAGAGCTTATGGACGCGGGTCTGGACAGCCTGAAGATCGAAGGCCGTGCTAAGTCCTCCTACTACGCCGCCATTGTCACCTCCGCCTACCGCCACGCCATTGATGCGGCGGCGGCCGGTCAGCCTCTGGCCCCCGTGTGGCGCAACGAGGTGGACAAGGTCAGCCACCGGCACTATTCCACCGGCTTCTACTTTGGCCCGCCCGGTCAGTTTTACGAAGATGCCCGGTACATCCGGGACTGGCAGGTGTGCGCAGTGGTGGAGGACTGCACCCCGGAGGGCCTTGCCACCCTCTCCCTGCGCAACAAGTTCCGCGCCGGGGACGAGGTAGAGGTCATCGGCCCGGACGCCCCGGCGGTGGCCTTTGCCGCGCCGGAGATGACGGACGTGGAGGGGGCGCCCCTTACCGAGCCCAGAAAGCCGCAAATGCAGTTCAAAATGCAGCTGCCCAAGGCGGTGCCGCCCCTGTCTCTCCTGCGGCGGCAGACCAATTCCCACTGAGGACAACAATGCCCGGCACAATGTGCCGGGCATTGTTTATTCCCACATCTTCTTAAACTCTTCCCACAGCTCCATGGCCTTGAATTTGACCACATAGCCGCCGCTCTCCCCGGTGATGAGGGAGACCTGCTCATCGGTAAACAGACCGGCCTGCGCCGCCTCGTCCACCCGCTCGCTCACCGAACCGAGACACAGTGGCGGAAAGACCACGCACCACCAGTTCTGACCCGCCCCCTCACCGATGACGATGCGCAGGGCGGTGTAGCTGCCCGCGGGCAACGACACGTCGGTATAGTGCTTGGTGGGAAACCAGCTGCGCTTCAGCTCAGCGGTCACCGGATAGTCATACCCCTGCTCCTCTACCACCTGCCGTCCGGCCTCAGCCAGCCGGGGCAGCGCCTCCTCCAGCCGGGCGTAGGCTGCAGACACGTCGTCCCCCGGCTGGTACAGCCCCTCTGTCTCCGCCAGCACCCGATCCCGCACCTGCAGCTTGAGCTGCTGGTCTGTCGGTTTATCGGAATTGGCCAGCACGTGAAGCCGAATCACGTTGTCCGCCAGCTGCGCCTGCTCCCGGTCCAGATATACACCGCTCAGCATGGCCACGCAAATCCCGGCCAGCAGGGCCGCTTCCCATCGTCTCAGTCTGTGCTTCATAAAAAACACCGTCCACACCATATTACATACAGTGTGGACGGTGATTTCGCATTTTATACCGTTTTGGTCAAAAACGTTTCCGGATACAGGCCGCGCAGCTCCTCACAGGCGGCTTTTGCCGCCTCTTCCTGCTGGAACAGACCAAATACCGCCGAGCCCGTGCCGCTCATGACCGCACCCAGCGCGCCCTGCTCAATAAGAATGTGCTTGACCTGCTCCACCTTGGCGGCAGACCGCTCAGGCAGGGCGTCCTCAAAGACGTTGTAAAGCCGCCGGGCCACGCCGGGCAGGTCTCCCTCCCGCAGCGCGTTCAGCACGCCCTCCGTATCCGGACGGCGGCGCAGACGCACCGAATCGATCTGGTTGAACAGTGCCGGGGTGGACACGGAAAAGTCCGGCTTGCACAGGGCTACCCAGCACTTGGGCAACGGGGGCAGCGGGGTCAAAATTTCGCCCCGCCCTTCCGCCAACGCCGTGCCGCCCAGCACACAGTAGGGCACATCTGACCCCACCTTTTGGCCAATGCACGCCAGTTCTTCCACACTCAGCTTTGTGCCGCAGATGTGGTTCATAGCATGGAGAACCGCAGCGGCATCGCTGCTGCCGCCGCCCAGTCCGGCACACACTGGGATCACCTTGCTCAGCGTGATGTCCAGAGGGGGGCATTCCAGCCCCGTCTCCTCACAGAAGGTCAGGGCCGCGGCGGCGGCCAGATTGCGCCGGTCACCGGGCAGAAAGCCCAGATTACTGCGCACGCGCACACCCTCTCCCCCTCCGGGTGCAAGGGTAATGGTATCGCACAGCTCCACCGACTGCATGACCATGCGCAGGTCATGGTAGCCGTCCTCCCGACGGCGGAGCACGTCCAGCGTCAGATTCAGCTTTGCTGGGGCCTTGATCTCATAGGGCAGCACACCCTCACCTCCGTCATTCAGCGGATCTTGCGCGCCTCCAGATAGAAACGCTTGTCATGGGCGTGGCCCATGGAGAAGGTCTTGCGGGGCAGCACGCCATCGTGGATCACAGTAGGGAACAGCTCCTCCTTGCCCATGGAGGGCAGCAGAAATCCCACTGCGTCCGGGCGACGGGCCAGCTCCACCACCACGTCTTCGCCATGTATGTAGTCCACACCGCTCCCCTTATGGGCCGCCAGCCAGTCGTCCAAAAAGCCCTGCAGTGTGCCTACCGGCAGCTGGGCGGTGGGTGTGGGCACGGTGATGGTACCCTTACCCTCCCGGGTCACATAGTGCAGCACATGGCCTGCGCCCTCACCCTCGTAGCTACCGGGGATAGCCGCCTTCAGATCGGCCAGCAGTTCGGTCGGGTTTACACCAAAGACCACCCGGTGAATGGCCTCAAACTGCAGAGACTCATCGTGCAGGTCGCACAGCTCCACCAGAGCAAACCGGGCGGGCAGGTTGGCCCACTGCTCGGGCGGGGTGAGCTTCTTTTGCCGCTCATAGCACTCCTTGGCAGTAGCCAGGGAGTGGTTGCCATCACCCACAGCAAACAGCATTACACTTACGTCCTCGCCCACACCGTACTTTTCACGGAAGGCGGCGGGATCGGCCAGTTCCGTCAGGGCAGCGGACAGCTGCTCCAGCTGCTCATCGCCCAGCTTCCAGCCGGTAATGTGGCCGCCCCGCTCCATCAGTTCAAAGTCATAGACCTGCTCCATCTTGCCGGTCTGCTCGGCCAGAGGCAGGATCACCGCACCACTGCGGTCGTCACACAGCAGCATCACGTGGGGCAGCTCGATGGGCGCATTTTTGCGCACCGCCACACGGGGCGGAATGCGGGAGAGCACGGTCCCTTCGGTGGCCCGGATCAGGGCGGGCGAACCCGGCTCGTAGTCATACTGCTCCAGATCCACCATGCCCACGATCCCCCGGCGGACCATACCGTCGTCCAGACGGCGTTCCACATAAACCAGACTATCAGGCAGGGTGTTAAAGCGGTTCTGACGCAGGTAGTGGCTCATGGTGGTGTTGATCTCCATGATGTCCCCTTCCACATCAGGGCCTTCCAGACAGCTCTCCGGCAGCACCAGCTTCAGCGTGGACGGTGCCTTGCCCACAAAATCAGCCACCCGCTGCCAGTACTCGGGCTGGGAGGTGTATTGATCACAGGCCACCACGCTCCAGCGGGTCATGTCGCAGTCCCGGGGCAGCAGAATGTCCGCAGGCTGGAAGGGAATCACTTGAAACAGGTCGTTCATTTTCATGCTCCTTTCCGGAGTTTACTCCATGGCGTTGCAGATGGCGGCCAGCAGCTCGTCAAACTCCTCATAGGCGGGCAGGTCGGGATTGGCCGCCTTGATGGCGTCGGTGCTTTTGAACAGGAAGCCGGCCTTGCTGGCTCGGATCATGCCCAGATCGTTGTGGCTGTCCCCCGCGGCGATGGTCTCAAAGCCGGCGGACTGCAGGGCCCGCACGGTGGTCAGCTTGGACTGGGGGCAGCGCATACGATAGCCGGTGATCTCGCCGTTTTCCGCCACCTCAAGGGTGTTGCAAAACAGGGTTGGCCAGCCCAGCTTCTTCAACAGGGGCATGCCAAACTGCTCAAAGGTGTCGCTGAGGATGATGACCTGGGTCTTCTGGCGAAGCGCGTCCAAAAACTCTCTGGCTCCGGGCAGGGGGTCGATGTGGGCAATGGTGTCCTGGATTTCTTTCAGCCCCAGACCATGCTCCTTCAGGATCTCCAGACGGTACTTCATCAGCTTGTCATAATCCGGCTCGTCCCGGGTGGTGCGCTTGAGCTCCGGAATTCCGGTGGCCTCGGCAAAGGCGATCCAGATCTCGGGCACCAGAACGCCCTCCATATCAAGGCAAACAGTATAAATCGCTTTCATTGTTCCGCTCTCTTTCCCTGTCATTTACAGCAGGCCGCAGACTTCCACGCGCCTGTCGTGTTCTCAAACATAGCAGTTTTATTATTATACACGAAATCCGGCTGAAATACAATCCCACCCGGGCCGCTTATTCCTCCCTTTCACAACAAAACCCCGGCACGGCAGGATACCGCGCCGGGGTTTTGCTTGGTTTAGCTCCAGAATTCGGGGAACAGCAGCTCGCTGCCCACCTTCAGCGTGAGCAGGATCAGAACGAACACCACCGCAGGCCGGACGATCCGGCTGCCGTTTTTAATGGCCAGTCCCGCACCCACATAATGTCCGGCCATGGAGGCCAGTGCCGCGATGAGGCCCACGCCCAAAAGCACATACCCCGCCATGAGCGCGGTAAGTAAGCTGCCCAGATTGGACGCAAGATTAATCACCTTTACCGCCCCTGCCGCATGCCGGGTGTCCAGTCTGGCAAGACGGATACTGACCAGCATGAGGAAGGTGCCGGTACCCGGGCCATAATAGCCGTCATACATGCCAAGAATCAGCGCCGCCGCCCAGACGATTATTTTTTGCTTTTTAGGGTCGATGGCCTCCGGCTCCTCCGGCCACTCCCGTCCCCGCAGAGTAACGAAGGCTACCACCGGCAGAATGACCAGCAGCATATATTTGAGCACCACGTCCGGGGTATGGTGCTGAAGCCACGTCCCGCCCATAGAACCCAGCAGCGCAAAAACCACCGCAGGGGCTGCCAGCGCCCAGTTTACAAAACCGCCCTTGATAAAGCGGGCCGTGGAGAAGAAGGTTCCCAGGCAGGAGGAGAGCTTGTTTGT
>JAZNMM010000138.1:0-5608 GCA_045579605.1 Lawsonibacter sp. | reverse complement strand
CAGGTGTCCATCGACTCTCTCACCGGCCATGGCGGCCTGTTCAAAACCCCTCTTGTGGGCCAGAAATACATGGCCGCCGCCTGCAACGCCCCCATCACATGCATGCAAACCGCAGGAGAGGGCGGTCCCTACGGCATGGCCCTGCTGGCCGCCTTCGCCTTCGAGCGCAAAGAGGGCCAGTCTCTGAAGGATTATCTGTCTTCCAACGTCTTCAAAAACAGCCGCGGCTCCACCATCGCCCCCGATCCGGCAGATGTTGCCGGTTTCCAGCGGTATATGGAGGATTTCACCCAACTGCTGAAAGTGGAAGAAACCGCCGTAAACAACCTGCGCTGAGCCCCGCGTCACAATACCGGCCGCCCTTTAAGGGCGGTCGTTGTTTTTTACACTTTGACAGAACAGGGCCGCCATCAGCATGGTGGCCACCTCTTCCCGGGTGGCAAAGGCACCAGGTCGGCTTCCATCGGTAATGCCGGCGGCGGCCGCTTCGTCCATACGGCTCCAACTGCTGGCGACCCGTTTCTCCTGCCGCCCCAGCCAGTCGGCCAGCATAGCATCAAATTGCTGTTGGGTCACAGTATCCTCCCTTTTGCTCAATCTGTACACCTGTACCAGCGCATCCACGATCCCTCGGGCCACCTGTAATGCGAACCGGTCGGTAAGAATGACAGGAACGTCGGTGGTGCTGTCCATGAAACCAAATTCCCCCAGCACCGCAGGCATACTGGTGTTGGTCAGCACGTACAGCCGGGCCGACGCCAGAGGCGTGGCCCGATTTCCTTTCAGACCGGTTTGTTCCACAACGCATTCATACACCGCCCGCTGGACCGCCTTCGCCTGCTCTGAGGCATCGGGTGCGGTGTAAACCACAATACCACCCCCCGCGCCGCCGTTAATGCCCGCGTTGTGATGGATGGACAGATACACGTCCGCCTTCCACACGTTGGCCGCCCGCACCCGGGATGCCAGGGGCACATCGGTTTCTCCGGTAACGTCGTCCACACGCAGAACCGTACAGTCATACCGCTCCAACTCCTGCTCCACCCGCCGGGCGATGCGGTCGTTGAGCACCCACTCCCGCGTTTCGGCGGGATCGATGCGTTTCAGACACCGTTTGCCGCTGGTGTACCGGTAGTGGCCGGCATCCAAAGCGATCTTAACCATGGTTGTCACCGCCGGTCGTGGAACTGTTTCTTTCATGCTGAGTGCCAAAATAAAATGCGATGATGACGGTATAGACCGTCAGAAACTGGTCTGCATCCATCCGTCCGGTGGCCGCCAGAACCGCAAATACTGACGTCAGAATGATGGTCACAATGGATTTTACGCTGGCCAGTTTGATCAGCCGTTCTTTCATTTCTGTACCTCCTTCATTGCCTGATTGATTATCGAACATTACACATTTTCTCCCACAGAAATGATGGCCCGCTGAAGCGGTTCAAAGACTTTGTTGACTCCCCGCGCGCCCCTTCCTGGAGTGGGAATGCATCAAACTCCCAACTCCATATCCACTCGTTCGACTCGTTCCTTGTACCATTGAAGGATTTGATGAACATTGTTGACAGAAGTGGACGGGATACCCTTCCAGAGTTGGGTTTCTTCATCAAGCACCGCCTTGGGAATATCCTTGGCAAAGTTGGTAAAGACATTTTCCACATTCGCAGACATCAAAGGATAGTCACCCTGCCACAAGCTACTTGCATGTGCAAAACGGTTCCAACGGGTCAGCAGTTCGTTTTTCAGCGTTACATTATTCCAAATGATATTGAAAAGCTTGTTGTTTTTTGCGGTTTTACTGAACGTGTCGGCATCAGTCCCATCGGTTTGGTACGCAGGAAGGAAACTCTTGCCATCCCAATTCAATCCCCATGTGGAGTCCAGGTCATAGGCGGAGAAAAACCACTTCACCCCGTCATAGGTGGCAAGGATAAAGTTCTTGCCATAGCAGTCATGCGCTTTCGTGGCAACAATAAAAATCATGTAGTCAATCGCACTGCTTATGTCCACATACTGCATCAAGGTTTCGTAGTCCGTACCGTCACAGTTGATACAAGCGGAAATCATGTTGTTCAGGCTTGTGAGCACCCAATCGGCATCGTTTTCATCCGATACATACTCCAAGTCAAAATCGCTGTCGAGGGTTGTGGCTGTTTTTGAAAAGAACGTCGGTGCGAGGTAACTACTTTGGCCGCCTTTCGCACAAAGAATGGCTTCCCTTGTACCGCTTCCCATCCCCAGCATCCACCCGTCTTTGGGGATATTGAATGTGTACAGACCTTGATATTCGCCGTTGATTACGACCATGCACGCAAAGCCATCGACTGCCCCATAGTTGGGTGTTGCAGGAATTGTCACCTTACCGAAATAACCATCCGGTCTTTTTTTGACAATGCTGGCCCAAATCCTCGCGGAGCAAATATTTCTGGCGTGGGAGAAGTCGATATAGTTTGCCTTCAGACAATACTTTTTCTGCGCTCCCCAGCCGGACTTGGCTTCAAAAGCGTTATCGAACACAACGGTATAATTCTTCTTGGGATAAGCAAGACTGGAGGAGCCCTGCCACTTCAGCGTACATGTTCCCTCTCTCTGGCCGTAACGGTAAGAAAGGTTGACCTCGTTGTCCTTGGACATTGCTGTGGTATTGCCCTCAAAATATACAATGGGCATGCCATAATCGGCATAAGGGAACACGTCTTGGCAAGCCTGCTGAAGCTGTTGGACGGCCTTGCAGGTATCCCGGTTGTATTCGCATTCGATATTTGCGCCCATTGTATTCGTATACAGCGCCATGGTCGGAGCGATGGATGTCACGTCGCAGGTGCCATCCTCACCCGGCTGATAAGTGACAAATGGGATGTACGGCTCGTAAGCCGTGGCGGTGTCACCAAGTTCCACCTGGATATTCTCCGCTTTGGCGTTTCGCGCGCCTGTGGCGGAAGTATAGTTCAACGGTTTAAGCACAAGAGTTTTTAGTGTTTTGCCGGGGTCTACCTGCACAGATACGGAATAATGCCTTGCCACTCCATCACGCAGATCTTCTGCAGCCGCACCTTCCGTAACAAAGATACGACTCTGCGTGACTGTACCGTCCGCATACTCAACTGCAAAATCAAAAAACATGATATTTGCTGTGTCGTCCGGATATACCGTCACATCAGCAGAAAACGTGAAGGTGCGCCCCCCGGAAGACTGCAAGTATGGATATTGAGCAGGCGCCATATAAATTGCGCCACTTAGGATCTCTGCCGTGGTAATGCTCGCTGTGGAGCAAAGGTTCTTCCCGTACTGATACACCGTCACCGCCGTCGGGTCGGGCACGCCGCTCACACGGACCTTCATGCTGTGCTCCAGCGGGCTTACATCATCCAGATTAACGACCGTGCCGCTGGCCGCCCCTTTCAGAGCATTGGCGTACAGAGTGTTGCCCTGGGCGCGGGTCAGTTCGCCCCGACTGGGCTTGCCGCTGTCCGCATACTGCACCCCGTTCCAGGTCCACCAATTTCCGTTCTCCCCCACTACTGGCGGGTGGGAGGTGTAACTCCCGGCCAGTGCCGCGGCCGCTTCCGCGCGCACCCTGTGTTCCTGCGCCGCCTGCTCTGACGCATTAGCCCCGGCCGCACGTTCCCCTGCGGCCACGGCACACCGTCCAGCCTCGACTTTGGCCTGCTCTGCAGTCTCCACCGCTCCGGCAATTTGTGTCGCGGCGGCTTCTGCTTGTTTTGCCGCCTCAGCCGCCTGCTCCCCCACCGCAAGAACCCGCTGCTCCAGCCGGGTAAACTCGCTGGGAATTTCCGGCCAGTTGGCGTCACCGGACAGAGATGCGGGCACATAGACGCTGAGCACGTTTGTGTGGCGCACCAGCTCTCCCTGCTTTCCCCTCAGCTGGATGCTGTACATACCCGGCAATGCCAACTGCTGGGCGGTCAGCGTAATAGACGCGCCTGTCTGCGTCGGGGTCAGGGGCAGATAGTCCATATACTCCCCCACCCGGACAATGACCGTCCACTCCCAGCCCTCGGGCAGTTCCCCCACCACCTCCAGACTGCGGGTCATGTGGTCAAACTGCCTTGCCACCACCTGCCCCTGGGTCCAGATGTACCAGTCTCGATATTGGATCATAGTCTTTCCTCCTTTTTTGCTCCTCGTTCGCGCCCCGGCCAGCGTCACCGCTCCATGGAGCGCAGGTAGCTGCGTGCGCCATAACGCAGGCACCGCAGCAGCCGCTGCTCCCCCCGCTTGATCGTCTTGGACACGGTGGACGCGTCCACACCAAGGGTGCGGGCGATCTGGGGCTGACTCATCCGCTGAACATAGTACAGATGCAAATACTCCCGCTGGCGTGGGGTCACCTCTTCGTTCACGCAGCGGATCAGATTGCGGCGCAGCTGTTCCAGTTCCGGGGCATTGGTGTTTTCCTCCGACAGCTGATGCATATACTGCGCCATGTCCATGCTGTACGCTTTCCCTCTGCGATACCTCAATTTTGCCATCGCCCGCACTCCTTTCCGTTGTTGTCCGGTTTATCGTACGGCTCATTCCGTATGATAAGACCGTACCCCACACCTCGCCGCCGCAAGCGTATCGAACGTGTGTTCTATATATAGCGCTCAATTGAGTTGTTTGTCAAGTGGTTTTTGAGAAATTTTACTCAATTCGGTATTTTCCTCTTGCACTCCCTGCTCAATTGAGTTATACTCATCCCAGAGGTGATCAAAATGACCCGGGAAGAACAGTTGAAGGAACTCATTGCATCCAAATTTGGTTCTGTCGCCCGCTTTGCCGAAGCGGCTGAACTGCCTGCCACCACCATCCGCAACATTTTCACCCGCGGTCTTGGGGGTGTGGGCGCGGACACGGTGATGAAGATCTGCGCCACGCTGGATGTGGATGTGGAAGGCCTGATGAACGGTACCGCCCGCCAGGGCCGCACCGTCACATTCGACGATTTCACTTACGCCATGCACAACGAGACCCGCGCACTTTCCCAGGAGAAAAAGCAGATGCTGCTGGACATGGCCCGGTTTTTCAATGAGGAACTGCAGCGGGAGAAAGGATCGCAGAATGGAACAGACCCTGAGCCTGTATAACGAGCTCAACCGCGCCGGAGTACACTTTTACCACTGGGATCTGGCGGATGAGCAGGCCGCGACCATCGAGTTGGATGGAAAGTACGGTATCTTTATGGATTTTGACAATATCCCCACTCAGGCCGAAGAGCTGGTGTTGGTGGCCCACGAGGGCGGCCATGTGTTCACCGGCGCTACTCATACCGTCAGCAGTCCCTTTGATCTGGTGGCCAAGCATGAATACAAGGCGGATAAGTGGGCGGTACAGAGACTCATCACCGCCGACCGGCTGGACGCGGCGGTGGCAGACGGATGTACCGACCTGCATTCCCTGGCCGAGCATTTCAACGTGACCGAAGCCTTTATGAAAAAAGCCGTGTGCTTTCATACACACGGCAATCTGGCGGCAGAACTTTATTTCTAAGTAAACAGCGGAATGGACAGGGCGTCCTTTCCTCTGTTTTCATCAGTCAAAGGCAAGGCCAAGATAGGCCAATCCCGTCCCATCCCATTCCGGGATAGGGCCAAGGGGGCGGAGCATG
>JAZNMM010000137.1:0-22821 GCA_045579605.1 Lawsonibacter sp. | reverse complement strand
TGGCGCAGCGGGTGGGATTCGAACCCACGTGCGGTTGCCCGCAAACTGATTTCGAGGGATATGGAAAGGATCGTTTTGCCACATAAGGCCTTAAGTTGCTTGAAATACGCTATATTTCTTAAAAACCACATTTTTCGAAGTTATAAACGCACTTATTTACATAGTATTCAATTGAATGGGGCGCCATTTGGGCACCGCAGGAGGGGTGCTGCAAATGCTTGATGTTGTCGCAGTTTTAAAAAAGAACCTTATTTGTAAGCGACATCATCGTATGCTGGCAAAGGGATAACGGGAGAAATTCTGCCATATAAACTGAAGTGCCTGCCTGATCGGCGAAGGGGCCGTTGAGGCTTACAAACAACTGCGAATACTTTACTTTTAAGGCGAAATGTGGTAGTCTTTTGTTGAAAATTTTCAAAGATTTACCGCTTTGTCAAATTAAAATAAATGCACAAGTACAGAGGAGGGAGAATATGGCGTTGATCGCAGCTGGTCTGCTTATTGTCATCCTGACCTATTTGGCGCTGGAGCGGCGCCGTGCCCTTCAGAACCGAAGAAAACTGCAGCATGTAATTCATGTAAACGGCATTCGGGGGAAGTCCACAGTCGCCCGGCTGATCGATGCGGGACTTCGGGCCGGCGGCTTCAGGGTGTTCTGTAAAACCACCGGAACGGTCCCCATGATAATTGGAACGGACAATACAGCCCGGCCTTTGCGCCGGCGCGGACGGGCCAATATCAAGGAGCAGCTTGATATGCTCCGTCTGGCCGCACAGGAGGAAGCCCAGATTCTGGTTTTGGAATGCATGGCGGTAGATCCCGCCCTGCAGCGCGTAGCGCAGCATGAAATGGTTCGGGCCGATATCGGCGTAATTACAAATGTGCGTTTGGATCATACCGCAGAAATGGGAGAGACCCTGGAGGAGATTTGCGATTCCCTGTCCAACACCATACCAAAGGATGGGATTTTGTTTACTGCGGACGAGCAATTCTTTTCACAGATCGCCCGCAATGGGAAACAACTTGGCTGCCGGACAGAGTTGGCCCGTCCCAAAGGAACCGAGCCCGGGTTTGATTTTCCGGAAAATCTGGCCCTGGCGTTGTCGGTCTGCCGTTACTTGGGCGTGGCGGAGGAAACTGCGCTGAAGGGGATGCTCCATTACCAGCGGGATCCCTATGCGCTGTCTTTGTACCGCTTGCCCAGCGGCGGGGTCTTTGTCAACGGGCTGTCCATCAACGATCCCCAATCCACCCAACTGGTGTATGAGCGGCTGGCAAAACGGTTTGGCTGGGACAGCAGGGAGCTTATCCTCCTGATTAACAACAGGCCGGATCGTGGCTACCGCACGGAGCACATGGTTATGGTGACCCAGGCGCTGCAGCCGATCCAGGTGTGGCTACTGGGAGCATCCCAGAGGACGGCTGCCCGGGCTATTCTGAAAAAGGCCCCACAGCTTGAGATCCGTCGCTTTTCACACGCCGGAGAACTTCCGCTGGATCAGATTCCTCATGGTAAGGTGGTCTTCGCGGTGGGCAATGTGGCCGGACCGGGCCACGAAGTAATGAGACGAGTGAGAGAGGAGGGCGAGGAATATGTATCATGAGGTTGTCCTTGCCGGCGTGGCGGTAAGTCTTCTTTTTTCCGAACTGACCGGACTGTCCCCGGCGGGACTGGTAGTACCGGGATACATCGCGCTCTCCCTCCAGACACCGCGGCGGGTACTCTATACCCTGCTGATTGCCATGCTGGCTTGGGGGGCTGCCCGCTTGCTGGAGCGCTGGATGATTTTGTATGGCCGGCGTCGCTTTGCGGTTTTGATCCTACTGTCCTTTTTGATCAACGAGATAATTACGGGGGTGGGGATCCTTCCCTATGACCCGGGCATGATCGGCGTACTGGTGCCGGGGATCATTGCCAACGAGCTGGAAAAGCAGGGTGTACTGAAATCGCTGCTGTCTCTGGCCGTGGTGGTGGGCATTCTGATTCTGCTGATGATGTGGCAGGGAATGAGGGTGTTTCCTGTATGAGAAAGAAGGAAAACACCATTCTCCACCTGATAGCGGCAGTTCTGGCGCTGTTGACATTATCTGCGTTTTTGACTCATCAAAGCGCAACCTTTGGTCAAACTGAGTATTACGAGATCCAGGTGGAGGCCGCCCGGCGGTTGGAGCAGTGCTTTGCCGCAGTACGCGGTTATAAGGAAGAACTGGGGATCCCGCTGAGTGAAGACGATATTCACAAGACCGGCATGATCGGACTGCCTTACACCGGGATCACCACAACCTCGGGTGCGTTGGAGGCCAAACGAACTGTTGCATGGCCCGATATGGCGGCGCTGTGTGTACGTATGCTGTTTGAGGCGGGGATACGCCCGGGAGATACTGTGGGGGCCGGATTTTCCGGTTCTTTCCCCGGAATGAATCTGGCCGTGGTAGCGGCCTGTGAAAGCATGAACGTGGAGCTGGTCTGCATTTGCTCTGTGGGTGCATCTACATATGGAGCGAACAATCCGGAGCTGACCTTTCCGGAGATGATGTATCGCTTAAAACAGAGCGGGTTGATCCGCACACAGAGCGCGGCGGTGACCATGGGCGGCTATCACGATGTTGGCTCGGATATGGATCAGGAACTGGTCGGCCAAATCAGACAGCGGCTGACCGCTTTGGGGCTGAGTCTGGTGGAAGAGGCTGATTTTCAGGCGAACCTGGAGCTGCGGGAGGCACTTTATCTGCAAGGGGGCCCAATCAACTGCTTTGTGGCGGTGGGAGGGAACCTGACCTCTCTGGGGCAGGGCGAGGCTGGCGTGTCTCTGGGGCAGGGCGTGCTCCGTCCCGAAAGAGCCTTGCGGATTGATGAATCCAGCGGCTTGGTGCAGCGCTATCTTGCCCAGGGGCTTCCGGTCATCAACCTGCTGAATATCAAGAAAATTATGGCCGATTACAGTATGCCTTACGATCCGGCCCAATGGCCTCCCATCGGGCAATCGGCGGTATATAGTGACATTCGGTATGAAATAGGTTGGACCCTCCTCGGCCTTGTGGAGGCGGCTGTGCTTTTGTCCCTTTGCCCGTGGATACGGCACCGGGGAAAGTGCAGCGCCTTTGAAGAAGCAAAGCGGAAAGGATGAAAAACCATGTCAGGCAGAGAACTGAAGATTTTGATGATCGATGACGACGAGCAGATCCTTTTTGCACTTCGTGCTTTGTTCCAATTCCAGGGATGGGCATCCGTTTTCGCCAAAGATGTGTTGACGGGGCTGGAACTGTTCCACACAGAGGCCCCTGATCTGGTGCTCATCGACTACCACCTGTCCGGCATCGACGGAACCAAGGGGGTTGAGATGATCCGTGCGCTGGATGCCGAGGTGCCGATCATCGGTTTTACCAGTGACGAAAGGCAGGAAGTGGCAGACCGTTTTGTTGCGGCGGGTGCCAGTGATTTTGCCCTGAAGCCCATTAAAGCGCTGGACATCGTCAGCCGCATTCGGCTGCACATCAGGCTGCTTGAAAGCAATAAACGGCTGAATATCAAGGATGAGGTTCAGGTGCCTGTCCCGAAGACAAAAGGGATCGGCGCGGCCACGCTGGAATTGATTCAGGGTGCCTTCCAAACAAATACTGAGTATCTCACTGTCGAGACCATCTCCGAGCGAACCGGCCTCGCCTATCAGACGACCTGCCGCTATTTGCAGCATTTGGCCTCGCAAGGACTGGTGGAGATCAGTCAGAACTACGGAAAGGTCGGTCGGCCCAAACAAAAATACCGTTTGAAGCGGTAACGCAGTTCCGCTTGAAAAAGGAAGGTGGATGGGCAATGAAACGGCATAGCATGATCTTGATCTTCATCGGTTTGGCGTTTTGTCTTTCGCTGGCAGGCTGTGGAAAACAGGGGCTGGATGCAGACCCCGAGCAGTGGCGGCTGGCTGACTTTGAACGCTGCTTTGAGACGCGGTTTAACACAGACAAGGAAGCGTATCTGCTGCTGGAGGGAACGCAAGAGGAGAATACTGTCCAGGTTCTGCGGGGAAAAGAGGACGGCCCCGCCCTCTACATCGTAGCCGGAGTGCACGGCGATGAGGTAGCCGGCTGGCTGGCGGGAAATCTT
Organism: Lawsonibacter sp.; assembly: GCA_045579605.1. Taxonomy (GTDB): domain Bacteria; phylum Bacillota; class Clostridia; order Oscillospirales; family Oscillospiraceae; genus Lawsonibacter. The sequence goes on along the minus strand of JAZNMM010000137.1, from coordinate 18,716 downwards.
TTGAAGCAAGCCACGTTGAAGGCGGGGACACTCCATATCCTCAGCCCCGCCAACACATACGGAGCAGGGCAGAATCAGCGCACGACCAAGTCTGCCCGGGACTTGAACCGAAACTTCCCGGGAAACTCCGACGGCTGGGACGCTGAGCGCATCGCGGCTTCCATCTATGCAGACATCCGGGATAAGCAGCCTGAGCTGGTGCTGGATCTGCATGAGGCCATCGCCAAAGAGGACGATTATGAGTCTTTGGGGGAAAACTACGACGCTTTGGGCAACTCCCTGATCTGCCAGTCACTGGACGGAATCGGAGAGCTGGTGCTTGACGCGCTGCTGTTCTCTGAAACAGGGACTCTGTGTTCCGGACCTCTTACTCTGTATGGCTCGCCTCCAGCGGGAAGCTTGAACCGGACGGTGACCGAGGAGCTGGGTATTCCTGTCATTACGGTAGAAACTTTGCGTGCCGAGCCGCTGGCGCAGCGGGTGCAGAACCAGCTGGAACTGGTAGAGTTCGTGCTGGGGTACTATGGGATGCGATAGTAAGCCAAGTGCTTTAAACAGACTCCGTAACAAGACGGCAACAGACGCAAAACAGGCACGGAAACCCGTGTCTGTTTTTTATTTGCGCGCAGAGATAAATATGAGAAAAAGTTGACTGGCTTGCCGTGTGAAAAGTATAATTTATGTATATCATGCAGTCTGGATTTTGCATTTCATAAAACAAAAATGGGATTTCTTTTCCGGGCTGTGGATATAAAGAGTCCCAAAAAGAATCAGGAGGTAAAAAAATGAAAAAGGTTTTGGCACTGATCCTGGCCATGGCCATGGCGCTGTCCCTGGTCGCCTGCGGTTCCGCGCCCAGCGGTCCCGCGGTTTCCGATCCCGCTGAGGACGAGATCTGGTCCTCCACTGACGAGAACGGCAACCTGAAACTGACCGAGCGTGACGATGTCGGCGAAAACGGCATGGTCACCACCGCCAACGTGTACGCCACTATGGCTGGTCTGGAAATTCTGGAACAGGGCGGCAACGCGGTTGACGCCGCTATCGCTATCTCTTACGCTCTGGGTGTCTGCGAGCCCAACGCTTCCGGTCTGGGCGGCGGCGGCTTCATGAACATCCATATGGCCGATGGCAGCGAGTTGGTCATCGACTACCGCGAAGTCGCTCCCATGGCCCAGGATGCCTACACCTGGCTGGACGAAACCGGTGCTGTCAAGAACAACGGCACCGCCAACTCCGTTGGCGCTCTGGCCACCGGCGTTCCCGGCACCGTTGCCGGTCTGGAGTACGCTCTGGAGAACTTCGGCTCCGGCAAGCTGACCCGTCAGCAGATCATGCAGCCCGCCATCGACATGGCTCGCGAGGGCTATAAGGTCGGCGGCACCCTGGCCGGCGCCATGAACGACTACTATGACTACATGGTCACCGATTACAAGGTCCTGGGTGAGTACTACCTGAACGAGGACATGATGCCCTACGAGGTTGGCGACACCGTCACCAACGAGGATCTGGCTGCCACGCTGGAGCTGATCGCTGAGGGCGGCAAGGACGCTTTCTACACCGGCGATGTGGCTCAGGCCATCGTTGACACGGTCGCTTCTTACGGCGGCGTGCTGTCCATGGAGGATCTGGCTTCTTACGAGCCCGCCCTGCGCGAGCCTGTTAAGGGCACCTACCGCGGCTATCAGATCGTTTCCTGCCCCCCCGCTTCCTCCGGTGGTACCCACATTGTTGAGGTGCTGAACATTCTGGAGAACTACGACATGAAGGCTCTGGGCGTCAACACCGCTGAGTCCATCCACCTGTGGTCCGAGGCCCTGAAGGCCTGCTTCGCCGACCGCGGCGCCTACATGGCTGACACCGCCTTCGCCGATGTGCCTCTGGCCGGTCTGACCTCCAAGGAGTACGCCAAGACCATCGCTGACAAGATCACCAACGAGTCTCAGTCCTGGGACGCCGGCGAGCCCGGTGCCTACGAGGGCAACTCCACCACCGCCTACTCCGTGGCTGACAAGGACGGCAACATCGTCTCCGTTACTCAGACCATCGAGTGCTTCTGGGGCTGTAAGATCGCCATCCCCGGTTACGGCTTCATTATGAACGACCAGCTGCACGACTTTGACACCAATCCCGAGTCCGTCAACAAGCTGGAAGGCGGCAAGAAGCCCCTGTCCTCCATGTCTCCCACCATCGTTCTGGACGCTGAGGGCAACGCTTTCATGTCTCTGGGCTCTCCCGGTGGCCTGCGCATTTGGCCCACCGTCGCTCAGGTCATCTCCAACGTCATTGACCACGGCATGAACATGCAGGACGCTATCGACTGCGCCCGCATCTATGAGCGCGGCAACGCTGACGGTATCTGCTACGAGCCCGCTGGCGAGAACGCCCCCACTGCCGAGACTCTGGCCGCTCTGGCCGCTCAGGGCCATGCTCTGACCGAGAAGGGCGCCTGGGACCTGTTCTTCGGCGGCTGCCAGGGTATCCTGTTCACCGATGACGGCATCGAAGGCGGCGCCGATCCTCGCCGTGACGGCAAGGCCATCGGTTTCTGATCATACCCCGAACCTGAGTTCCGTTTGGACAACTGGAGGCGGCGCTTGTCTCAGCGCCGCCTCCGACGATAAGTGACTATTCTTTTACGTGGAAAAAGGAGAACGTAATTATGAACAAGAAGATTTCTGCATTGCTGCTGGCCGGCGTGATGATGCTGTCTCTGGCCGCCTGCGGCAGCCAGGGTTCCGCTTCCTCCTCCTCGGCCCCCTCCGGCGGCGAGACCGCCGGCTTGACCGAGGCCTTTGCCGAGGCTCCCATCCTGGTCACCTCCGGCGGCCAGAGCGCCGACTACCAGATGGTCGGCACCCTCATGGGCAAGGTCGGCATGGATTACACCATCAACAACCTGGCCACCTCCGCTGACTTGGGTGCTGCTAAGACCCTGATCATTGTTGTCGGCGGTTCTTCCAAGGGTCTGGGCGCTGCCGGTATCGACGCCGACGGCGAGCTGGCTCGTCTGGAGGAGCTGATTGCCGGTGCCAAGTCTGCCGGTCTGTCCATCATCGCCATGCACACCGGCGGTGAGGCCCGCCGCGGCGAGCTGTCCGACAAATTCATTACTCCCATCTTTGAAAAGGCTGATTACGCCATCGTCGTCAGCTCCGGTGACGAGGACGGCCTGATGGCGGGTATCTGCTCCGGTGCCGGTATCCCTGTGGATTCCATCGCCAGCATCAGCGAGGTTGCTACCGTCCTGCCTGCTGCGTTTAAGTAATTTTTGAAATCGAATGAGAAGAGGGCCAACACCATACGTTGGCCCTCCTCTATCAAAACAACCATGGAGGTATTTTGATGAGCATTGAACTTATTACCTTCATCGTGATGATCGCCGTGTTTCTGCTGGGCTGCTTTGCCGCAAAGCTGCCTGTCAGCATTTCCATGGTGCTCTCCGCGATTGCTGGTGCTCTGGTAGCCGGCCAGGGTATTCCCCTGCGTCATCTGGTCGAGGGTATGTTCTCCTACGTTGACACTATTCTGGTTATTGCCACCGCAATGATCTTTATGAAGGTCATTCAGGAGTCCGGCGCCCTGGACGCCATCGCCTCGGTTATTATCGAGAGATTCCACAAGGTCCCCGCTCTGATGCTGTGCATGATCATGCTGATCATCATGTTCCCTGGCATGATCACCGGATCTTCCACCGCTTCTGTTCTGTCAGCCGGTTCTATCATGGCCCCCGTTCTGATGCTGATGGGCGTGCCTATGCTGGAAACCGCATCCATCCTGGCTATGGGTGGTATTCTGGGCATGATCGCGCCCCCCACCAACATCCCTGCCATGGTCATCGGTGCCGGCATTGATATCCCCTACAGCGGCTTCGGTCTTCCCCTGTCCCTGCTGACCTTCCCCTTGGCCGCCCTGTTTGTTCTGATGCTGGGCTATAAGCACGTCAAGAAGATGAACTTCCTGGAGGTGCAGGCCAAGCTGAACACCGAGTCCCGCAAAAAATTTGGATTTAAAGTGTACATCCCCTTGGTTCTGGCCATCGTGCTGATGACCTTGACCAAGCTGGTCCCCGCGTTCTCCATTGGCATGCCTCTGGTGTTCCTGATCTCTGCCGTGGTGGGTTGCTTCACCGGTTACAAGATCAACCTGCTCAAGGTGTCCAAGGACTCTGTCAACAGCGTTCTGCCCGTTATGGGCATCCTGATGGGCGTTGGTATGTTCATCCAGATCATGACTCTGACCGGTGTGCGCGGTTTCATCGTTACCACCTGTATGAGCCTGCCTGCGTGGGCCCGATACATCGCCATCGCTGTCTCCATGCCTCTGTTCGGCGCCGTTTCTTCCTTCGGCTCCGCCAGCGTGCTGGGTGTTCCCTTCCTGCTCACCTTCCTGGCCCAGGACGAGATCATCGTGGCCTCTGCCCTGTCCCTGATCGCCGGTCTGGGCGATATGATGCCTCCCACCGCACTGGCTGGTATCTTTGCCGCTCAGGTCGTTGGCATGGAAAAGTATACCCCCGTTTTGAAGAAGTGCTTTGTCCCCTGTCTGATCATCATCGTCTGGGGCCTGCTCTTCATTGCCGGCGCCAATATCCTTGAGCCGTTCATCATTCTCGGTTAATAGGAAGGAGCGAGCAAGAATGATCACTATTATTTATCGACTGATTGTTGTCTTCGTCATCGGCTTGGTAGGCTGGAATTTGTTTTCCGAAAAGAAGCTCACCACGCAGATGAACTGCGCGATGGTTTTGATCCCCCTGGTTCTGCGCGCCCTGATGATCAAGTGAGGAGGGTGAACATGACTAAGAAGAATTACATTTCCGCTGCCATTTGTCTTGCTGTGTCTGTGGCCATCATGATCAGCACCAGCATAAACTTCCTGGCCGCCCGTGAGGTCCCGCTGCCCGAGTGGGGTCCCAGCGTGACCGAGGTCAAGATGCTCTCTGACTGGTTTGATGGACTGAAGGACACCAATGGCGATACTCCCGTCTATGTTCTGAAGGGAGAAAAGGAGGGCGGCTCCGCTCTTGTTCTGGGTGGCACTCACGCCAACGAGCCCTCCGGCTATATGGCCGCCATTACCTTCATTGAGACCGCTGTAGTTGAGGCTGGCACCATCTATGTCATCCCCTACACCAACCACAGCGCCATGACCCACAACGACCCCGGCGAGGGCAACCTGCAGTACTTCACTCTGCAGACCAAGAGCGGCGAGCGTACCTTCCGCTTTGGCTCCCGCGCCACCAATCCTGTTGACCAGTGGCCCGACCCCGACGTCTATGTCCACTATCCCTCCAATCAGCAGCTGTCCGGCTCTGAGACCCGCAACATCAACCGCGGCTATCCCGGCCGTGCCGACGGCAACCTGACGGAGCGGATGGCTTACGGCGTGGCCGAGCTGATCCGTACCGAGGACGTGGGCATCACCTTCGACCTGCACGAGGCTTCCCCTGAGTATCCCGTGATCCACGCTACGGTTGCTCACCAGAACGCCATGAACATTGCCTCCGAGGGCTGTATCAATCTGCTGCTGAGCGGCATTGAGATGTCTTTGGAAGTGTCTCCCACCAACTTCCACGGTCTGACCCACCGCGAGCTGGGCGACTACACCGACACCATGGCTATTCTGATGGAGACCGCCAACGCCTCTCAGGGCCGTCTGCGCGGCGCTACCACCCGGGAGCAGGTTCTGGGCGGCATCGACCGTTTCTATGTCATCAACGAGGGCCTGGATATGCTGTATGTGCCCTATGACGACACCGGTCATCCCATTGAGGAGCGCTGCGGACGTCATCTGCAGGGTGTTTATGAGTATATCGCCGCTTACAACAACGCAAATCCCGATGACGCTATCCTTTACAGCGGGGTTCCCGGCTATGCGGAGCTGTTCCTGACTGCCGACCCCGCCACTCTGGGCGGCGCCCATCTGGGCAGCTTCCTGATGTAATTCCCTTTCTAGAGGGATGGTACATACACCGAACGCCAGTGCCTGACATAACAACACGCACAAAGCGGTCCGCCCGAAACGCATCGGGCGGACCGTTTCATTTTTTGCTACACGCAAAAATAAAAGAAAGCCAAGCCCTTTCGGACTTGGCTTCTTTTGGCGCAGCGGGTGGGATTCGAACCCACGTGCGGTTGCCCGCAAACTGATTTCGAGAGAGGGGAGAGGGCCTGTTTCGCTATGTGAAGCCATTTTAAGTGATTTAAAATACGCTGTTTTAATGATAATTTGTACTTCTTGTTATATTACAAAGGAATATTCACATAGCATCACGCTGAGTGTGGGCACCATTTGGGCACCACAGGAGGAGTAAAACGCACCTTGGTGTCAGACCGTTCTGCTTTGGTTGTTGCAGTCAGTTGGCAGAGGAAGAATCAGACGCAGGGCAAATAAACCGTTTTCCACATCAAAGGAGCACAGGCCGCCGTTGCGCTGGGCGATGGCCTGAATGCTGTGACAGCCATAGCCGTGTCCTTCCTGCGCGGAAACGGGCAGACCGTTGTGCATGGTTATGTGACCGCTATAGGGGTTTTTGATCTGGATCAGAAGTTTGTTCTGCTTGTGTTCGCAGTAAAACTCCACCCATTTGTCGGTTACTTCCGGATGAGACGCGGCCTTCAGTGCGTTTTCCAGACCATTGGATACCACGGAGCACAGCTCGGTGTCAGACAGCGGAAGACTGTTGGGAAGGCGGGCGTTTATCTTCAGCTGAACGCCCAAACGCTGGGCCTTACTGTCATAGGAGGAACACAGCAGGTTGACCGTCTCATTTTCGCAGAACCGCTTCGGGGTGATGGCATCCAGATCAGCCATGGCGGCTTTGACAAATTCGTGAGCCTGCTCGATTTTTCCGCCGGACAGCAGTCCCTCCAGCATGATGAGCTGATGACGCACATCATGGCGGTAGATCGCCATTCGAGCGTTGGTTTCGTTCAGCAGAGAAATCTGGTTTTCAGAGGAGGAGAGTGTCAACTGTAAAGCGTCCTGCGCGGATTTCAGAAGCATTTTTTCTCTGAGGGATTTATAGATGTAGGGCAGCAGGAAATAGAAGCCAAAGGCTTCAATGGACGGTATCATGCGAACCACATATCCGGGAGGAGAAGAGAGTGCGGAAAAGTCCAGATTAACGGCTGCCAGCATATAAACGTAGAAGACCAACGGGATGATGGAGAAAAGCAGGAACAACCGGGTATCGCCATGAATGATCAAATAGTTGAAGCCATTACGGAAAACAAACTGGGCCACCAGAAGCATCAGTATGTAGGAGATCAAATTGGCCAGCAGCAATGCATGGGGCAAGTCTGTGAGCAGAACACGGCATACCAAATTGCCGATGAGCACAGTAGGTGTGGTGAAGACTAAGGCGGTCAGAATCATGAAGGCCGTTTTAATGATGCCGCGCTTTGCAATGTGCAAAAACATAAAAAAGGTGGGCAGGTGCATACAGAAAAACAGAAGTTTTCCGTATGTCGCTGGACCGATCAGTTCACGCAGCAGGTGATTTCCGCCGCTCAGAAGCACAAGGACAAAAAGAAACAGCAAATGTTCTTTTCGGCTGAAGGCTTTTGGATCCACACCCATCAAAATCCAAAGGAGGGCGAACACATACAGTAGCGTTAGTGCAGGGGAATATGTAGCAATATTCATGGAATCACTCCTTGGAATTCGCAAACTGCGACCAATAATCGGTTTAATTGTACCACAGGGGGAACTGTTTTGCCAATTGCGATTCAGGACATAATTAATGCATTTCATGCAGAACGGTGTCAGGCAGAGTAAAATGTGTTATAGTATATTCGACTTGGTACATGCGTGGAGGTGACCCGGTATGATAAAAATCGCATTCTGTGACGACGACATTTCTGTTCTCAACGAATTGCGTGTTCTTTTGGACCGATATCGGGTGGACCGCAATCAGGAAATCGAATATACCGCATTCCAAAGCCCGTTGGAGCTGCTGGCGGAAATCGAAAAGGGAACCCGATTCGATATCCTGTTTCTGGATGTTCTGATGCCGGGTGAGACCGGGATCGATGCGGCGGCAGAGATTCGCAGGTATGACACCAATGTGAAGATCATCTTTTTGACGTCTTCCGCGGAATACGCAGTACAGTCCTACACGGTAGGTGCTTATTTTTATCAGCTCAAGCCCATCTGGGCGGAAAGCTTTCTCCGGCTGATGGACTCCGCCGTTGCGGCCTGTGAAAAGGAGCACAGCGAAAGTTTGATCTTGCGGTGCAAGAGTGGGATCACCCGCATCGAGCTGCGACAACTGGAATTCTGCGAAGTGATCCATCGGACGCTGTTCCTTCACCTGACCAGCGGAAAGGTGTTGGAAAGCGTGGGCAGTTTGGATGAGTTGAGCAAGCAGCTGGAACCCAGCGGCATGTTTCTGCGTCCACACCGATCCTACCTCGTCAATCTGGACTACATACAGAATCTATCCTCTCATTCCATCACTATGTCCTGCTTGACCGAGATCCCGCTGCCGCGGGGGAACTATCATGAAGTGAAGGAAGCATATCTCAAACGCGCATTTCAACGCGGACAGGTCATGCTATAAGCGACGTTTACCCTAAATGGGACGCACTGTCGATTCGGTACCTTTTTGGTGCTGTTCGGGCAGTGCGCCCCCTTTTTTTATCTGTGTGGATTATGATACAGGTAAGCCAAGAGGCGAAATTCAATTTTTCAGGAGGAATTTATTATGACCGGTATTATTCTTGCTGTGGTAGTCGTTCTTTTGATTGTATGGGCCATCGGTGTCCAGCGCAAGCTGGTAGTCATGGACGAGAACATCAACAACGCCATGAGCCAGATTGGCGTGCAGCTGTCTTCTCGTTTTGATGCGCTGACCGCGCTGCTGGACCTGACCAAGGGCTACGCCGCTCACGAGGCCCAGACCTTGATCGAAACCATTAAGTCCCGCCGTAGCGTGATCACTGCCAGGTCCACTCCCGACGATGTTCTCAAGCAGGAGAACATGATTACCGAGGCTCTGGGCCGCATCTCCATGGTGGCCGAGCAGTACCCCGAACTGAAGGCCAACGAAAACTATATCAAGTGCATGAACGCGGTGGACAGCTATGAAAAGATGGTGCGCACCAGCCGTTTGATCTACAACGACAGCGTGACCAAGCTTAACCGCGAACTGCGTATGTTCCCCACCTCGCTGTTGGGTGGTCTGTTCGGCTTCCGCCAGCGTGACTATCTGGAATCGGTGGAGGAAAAGGCTGATATGCCCGGCATGAAGTGAGAAGATGAAAAAGACCTTTACGGCTTTGCTGATCGCAGCTGTTTGCGTTTTGTTTTTCGTATCTCCGGTGTCCGCAGCCAACCGCGTGCCGGAAATGGAAATTGAGGTCGCGCTGCGGCCGGACGGATCGGCCTATGTCACCCAAACGTGGCATGCCCAGACGGATGAGGGTACAGAGTTCTATCTGGCCCGGAACGACAGCGGCTACCTGTCTATTACCGACTTTTCGGTGAGCGATAAAGATGGTCGGTATACCTTTGTGGAAAACTGGGATGTAGGTGCGTCCTTTGAGGGAAAGGCGAATAAATGCGGCATTGTGGAAACCAAAGACGGCGTGGAACTGTGCTGGGGCATCAGCGAATACGGCGAAAATCGCTATGCCATTGAGTATGTGGTGCATGGTCTTGCGGGTGCCTATTCCGATACCGACGGCTTCAACCACCGCTTCGTGGATGACATGAGTGTCTTTCCCAGCGATGTGGTGCTGACTGTCTGCAATCAGGACGGCACTCCTCTCACGGATGAAGAATGCGATGTGTGGGGCTTTGGCTTTGACGGCCAGGTAGCCTTTGAGGACGGTGTGATCCGAGCATGGAGTGAAGAACCCCTGAAAAGCGGTCAGCACGCGACGCTGATGCTGTCCATGAAGAAGGGACTGCTTGCTCCGGAACGCACTGCTGAAGGCAGCTTTGAGGAAGTCAAAGCCAGAGCGATGGAAGGCAGCGACTATGACTATGATGGCCCATCCGAGGAGGATGTGGAGCTGACCCTGGATGACTACCTGTTTGCCCTGGTGTTTTTCGGGGGCGGCGCGTGGGCCATCGTGGGATTCTTTAAGTGGCTGTTCGGCATGGGAAAGCGAAAGGCGGCCAAGCGGCTGAAGCAGGTGGACTACTTCCGTGACGTACCCAACGACGGCAACCTGAATGTGACCTATCATCTGGGACTGAGCGATCGCGTATGCCAGGAAGATACACTGATGGGTGCCTACCTGTTGCGGCTCATCGCAGACGGAGCGTTGGAACCGATGGAACAAGATGACCGCTCCAACAAGGTCAGCCTGCGGCTGGCCCGCGCTCCGCGCACCGGCAACGAGTTTGATGATGTGCTGTATACCGTGCTGGAAGCAGCTGCCGGAGCGGACGGCACGTTGCAGCCGGACGAGCTGCAATACTACTGCATGCGCAACCGCAGGCCGCTGATTGCCTTTGTGGATTCCTGCAAAAGTGACGCCCAGCGCACCATGTACAATGGCGGCTGGCTGAAGGGCACGCAGTGCAGAAGCCGACGTGACCTAACCCAGCCGGGTCTGGAGCAATTGGATCAGATCTGGGGCCTAAAACGATTTTTGCTGGACTTCTCCCTGATACACGAACGTGGAGTAGGCGAGACGGTCATCTGGCAGGACTATATGGTCTATGCTATGCTGCTGGGTATCGCCGACAAGGTGGCACCCCAGATCAAGCAGCTCTATCCCGAGGCGGCACCGCAAATCGAGCGTTATGAACGAAACATCACATATGCCGCAAGCTACAACCGCGCACTGACATTTGCTTACGTTACCCGCGTACAGCAGAAGCGCAGCCGCGGCAGCGGTGGCCGCATTTCCATGGGCGGCGGAGGCGGCTTCTCCGGCGGCGGTCGCGGCGGTACAAGATAAGGAGGAATATTATGGGACTTTTCTCGAAAAAGGAGCCTTGCCCCTTCTGCGGCGGCAAGGTCAAGGGCCTGTTTGTAAGTAAGGTCGAGGGTCGGCATATTTGCAAGGATTGTTACGGCCCGGTGGACCTGCCCGAGGACGTGCTGGAGAACATGACGCTGGAAGGCTTCCGCGGCTATATGGCGTTCCGCGCGGAGAACGGCCAGATGAAACAGCAGTTTCAAATCACCCAAAAGATCGACTTCGGCTGGTTCGATACCAAGTTCGTATTTGACACCGAGCGCCGTCTGATGTGTCTGAGCGACACTTTGTATGGGACGGTTTACGAGGGCAAGCAGATCAAGTCCTTCATGATCAAGGAGGATAACCGCCCCATCTTCGAGGGCAGCTCTGCCGGTCTGGTGAGCTATCTCAGTCCTGTGCCTGATCAGGTGCGGGCGCTTGAACCGCAGTTGGAGATGCTTCGCCTGCAGGCGGAAATGCGCAGCCAGATGGAAGACGCAGACCAGTTCCGCGTCAACGTCCCGGAGCCTTTTGCGAAATTCAATGTGGAGATCCGCTTTGACCATCCCTATTGGGACGTGTTTACCGCCGATATGAGTGGCCCGAGTTTTGACGACGACCACCCGGACGGAAACGACTACATTGAAAAATATCGGGAGCGCTTTGCAGCCATAGAACAGCTGGCCCGCACCTTGAAACAGATTGCATTCCCCGATGCACCCGAACAGACGGTGCAGACCGGGGGAGGAGTGATGGGCTCTGCTGCACCTGTCACCAACGTGGATGCGGTGACGGAGATCAAGCGTTACAAGGAACTATTGGAGCAGGGCGCGATCACAGAAGAGGAATTTACTGCCAAGAAGAAACAACTGTTGGGAATTTGAGGAGGTAGCGACATGAAAAAGCTGAAACAACTCTTGTGCCTGCTGCTGTGCCTGTGTACGGTGATGGGCATGGTGACCGTGCCTGCATCGGCGGTCACCAAGGTCACCAAGCTGAACATCATGGTGGAGGAACCCAAGCTGGGCGAAAAACCCGCCGCCAAGGAAGACGTCTGGTACTCCAATTCGGAGTACTTCGAGCTGTCTGATATGCAGTGGGTGGGTGATATGGACGCCAACGGCGGCTTCAAGTCCGACATTGCCTACGGCGTCATCTTTACCTTTAAGGCCACGAAGCCGGATCAGAAGATCTTCGGCGGAGCCATCGCCCCGGAGGATCTCACCGTTAACGAGAAGAAGCTGGAAAACACCTTCCATTACTTCGTGCAGGACAGCGGCAAGACTATGATCGTCTACCACCGCTTTGACTACTACATTCAGGACAACGGCGGCAAGATGCCCATGGAGCGTATCGACTCCCTGGCGCTGACCCTGTCCGCGCCCATGGCCGGCGCCGCCCCCGCCACCGCCTCCCAGATCAAGACCGGCAACGGCTATGTGGATGTGGAGAGCATCAAGTGGAGCGGTGCTTTGGACTCCAACGGCCGCTTCAAGGCGGGTACCAAGTATACTCTTGACGTGACCCTGCACCTCAACAGCAAGGGTTATATGTTCAACCTGCTCATGCTCAGCAGCACCGTCAACGGGAAAACGACCGATCAGGAGTATTACTTCAACAGCGACCACAGCAGATACCGTCTGGTGTACACCTTCCCGGCCACCAAGGATGCCGGGACCATCACCGAGCAGAACAACGCCCGCGTGACCGTCACCGCTCCCAAGGTGGGTGAGTGGCCGGACTTTGCCGCCGCCGTCCCCGCGGACTGGAACTCCTACGTGTCCTACTGCGACTGGAGCGGCACCTTTGACGAGTACGGCCGCTTCCAGACCGGAAAGAGCTATACCCTGAACGTCACCGTCAAGATCAAGGCCACCGTTGCCGACTATAAATTCAAGAGCGGTACCACCAACACCATCAACGAAGGCAACGCCATCGTCAAGTCCATCAGCAGTGACGGCAGGACCATGAAGATGTCCTACACCTTCCCCAAACTGGAGGGCACTGCCGTCGCCAAACCCACGGGCACAACCGTGGATAAGTTCCAGGACGGCGACTTTGGCTATCTGACCGTGACCAATGGCAACGCTCTGTTTTACTCTACCCCCGACCGAAATACGGAACATGCAAACTACGTGCCCGCTCCCTGCACCGTCGCGGTGATGGAGGCCAACGTAGCGGACGTGAAGACCCAGAGCATCAAGTGGAACGTGGTGCTCTACAAGGGCAAGCTCATGTACATGCGTGCCAATGACGACGGCCTCACCGTCACCTACGGTGAGCGCGTCAAGTGCGGCAATAACCCCGTTGGCACTTACAGCGACCCCTGGTCCAGCGACACCAAGCAGAGCGAGGGCATGATCAAGACCATGGAACCCGACGTCCTGGTGCTGGAAAACAACGTGCCCAAGCTGGAGCTGAATTCCGGCCGATCCACCACGCCGGGGGAGGCGAGGAAGATGTTCTATCTGGACACCTCCGCCACCGTGTACAGCACCCAGAAGCCCGAGCCCTATTCCTTCGTCACCGCCACCGCTACCTATCGGGCCAACACGGGCTATTTCTTCTACGAGGGGATCACCTACGAGTCCGCGCCCCTGCATCTGCTGCAGAAGGGCTGCGCCGCCCAGATCAACTACGTGGACAAGAACACCGTCACCGTTACCTATACCATCTGGGTGAAGGACCTTTATAATCAGGACTCCTACACCCACGATATGCAGCAGTTCTCCCGCGACCGTCAGGATGTTGACTCTGTCACCGGAGCCACATTAAGCTACGGCTCCGTGGGCGGCAAACAGCAGCAGTACGTGGCCACCGCCAAGTACTACAACCCTCTGTACCAGTGGTACAAGAGCATGAACGTGCCCGCCGATCTGGACAAGCTCTACGGCGACAAATTCAAGCTGCCCCTGTACGACGCGCCCAGTGATGATGCCGTTGAGATCAGCCGCCTTAGCAGCCACGGCGGTGCCGCCACCCTCTACGCTGTGGATGTGAACGACATGTTCCCGGGCGGCATGGTGGGTGAGTGGTGCATGGACAACGCCGGTCAGTTCATTCCCAAGGACATGCTGACCGACATCAATATGGCCGAGGGCAACACCGTGGGTCTGCCCGGCCGCAGGGTGAATCCCGAGTTCAACTTCGCCGGCGGCACCGGCACCAAGGAAGATCCCTACCTCATCAAGACCGCCGAGCAGCTCAATGCCGTCCGCTTGTGCTACAGCGACCGGATCTATTATAAGCTGGTCGCGGATATTGACCTGTCCGGCTGGGGCAACTGGGTGCCCATCGGCGGTACTGCGGCCTACGGCGGCTGGCCCTCCAACACCGGCTACGCCCACTATAACACCTTCTGCTTTGGCGGTTCCTTTGACGGCAACGGCCACACCGTGTCCGGCATGACCATCAAGATCGACGAGGACAACCCCGCCATGTACAAGAGCGATATCGAAATGTACTTCGGCCTGTTTGCCGCCACCTCCGGTTACACCAAGATCACCGGTGTGGAGAACGACCAGCTCACCTACGGTCACTGGGGCGAGATCAAGAACCTGACCGTCAAGGACTTCAACATCGACGTGACCTACCGCGGTGTCACCGTGCCCGCTATCGTTTACGCCGGCGGCCTGGCCGGCCTGTCCAGCAGCACCCACATTACAAACTGCAAGAGCGTGGGCGGCAAGATCAACATTCAGTTCCAGCGGCCGGAGGGCAAGGAGCACGCCTTCAGCATCCACGCCGCCGGTCTGGTGGGTGTATCCCGTGACGCTCAGTTCAAGAACTGCTCCAGCAACTCTACCGTCAACGTCCGCAGCAGCACCTACGAGGTAGAGCTGTTTGACCAGAGCGAGGTCCACGCCCTGGTCAACAAAACGGCGGGCAAGGATGATACCACCCTGACGGGTAGCAAGGGTACCGGCAAGGTCACCCTCTCCAACGCCGCCCCCACCGCCGCCACCTCCAGATTCAAGGACGTGAAGACCACCGATTACTTCTACAAGCCCGTGGAGTGGGCAGTGGGTCAGGCCATCACCGCCGGCGTGGGCAACGGAAACTTCGGTCCCAACCAGACCTGCACCCGCGCACAAATCCTCATGTTCCTGTGGCGCACCGTGGGCAGCCCCAAGCCCAAGACCGCCAACCCCTTCAAGGACGTAAAAACCAGCGACTACTTCTACAACGCCGCCATCTGGGCCTATAACATGGGCATGGTCACCGGCACCGAGTTCAAGGGCGACACCCCCTGTACCCGCGGCTCCACCATGACCTACATCTGGAAGGCGGCCGGCGCTCCCGAGACGGCGGCCGGCGACAAGTTCAAGGACGTGCCCAAGACCGCCGACTACGCCCGGGCTGTGGCGTGGGCCTTTAATAAGGGCGTTACCGCCGGCACCTCCGACACCACCTTTGGCTCCAACGACACCTGTACCCGCGGTCAGATCGCAACCTTCCTGTACCGTGTGTTCGGTACGCCGCTGGAGAAACTGATGCCCATGAAGTAAATCACGACAGGGCTGCAGGCGGACAGATGAGAATGTCCGTCCGCCTGCAGCAAAGAGATTTGTCCGGAAGGAAAGGAGAAATCCCGCATGAAACGCTTTTTATACCTGCTGCTCTGCCTGTGCATGCTCTTATCTTCTGCCGCCATGCCCGCAGGGGCGGCGGACTATATCAACATGGTCAATGTCCTTGTGACAGCCCCTGCCGAGGGCTTTAAGCCTACGGATCCCACCACAAAAACCACCGCCAGTTCCAGGGTCGTGGATTTCAAATGGTCCGGCGAGTTTGACGCAAACGGCTGCTTTGTCGGCGGCAAGGAGTACACCCTTACGGTGACCGTCGGCATGAAAGACGGTATCGATAAGTACTTCAAGCAGAGCAGTAAAGCCGGCAACTACACCATCGGCGGCCAAACTGCTAAAGTAGTGGAGCACACCTTTACCAAGGTGGTGCTCAGCTACACCTTCACCGCCAGCGCTGCCCTGAACCTGACCACCGTGAAGCTGAACGTTACCGAGCCGATCATGGGCCAAAAGCCCACCGATGCCGCCCTGAACAGCGATCAGCAGGGCCGCAGGCTCGCCAAGACCGAGTGGATCGGCGAGCTGGACAACGGCGCGTTCAAGGCGGGCGTGCCCTACGTGGTCCGCTGCACCGTGGTCCCCAGTATGGACAGCGCCAAGATGAAGGTGACCAAGGAATCCAACGTCTCCTTCAACGGTCTGGAGGGCAATATCGTGTCCACCGCCGAGGATCAGGTGGTGGTGGAGTACAAGTTCGCCCCCACCGCCCCCAAGGTGGCTGCCGTGTCCGACAACGGCGTGCTGCGTGTGGCCGACTTCTACTACAACGCGCCCGTAGTTGGCGACAAGCCCCCCACGCACATCTCCGTGTCCCAAAGCGACGCCCTGTACGTCAGCAACATCGAGTGGTCGGGCGACTTTGACGAAAATGGCCGCTTCAAGGCCGATAAGTCCTACAGCCTGAATTTCCAGGTCAACGTACGGGACGGCGTGAACCTGACCATTCCCGGCGGTTCTAACGAAAAGCAGCGCAACTACCGCCTGAACGGCAGCTTCCTGTCCGTGGATCTGGGTGCCAACGATGCCCAGACCAAGCGCGTTTTCCACAAGAACGTGAGCGTCGACATCCCTCGCAACGTGGTGGACGTGAGCAAGGTCTACACCATGGAGGAGGCCGACAAGCTGGAAAACACCCGAAACGCCCGTGACCTGATCGTGAACACGGAGTGGGTGGATAAGCAGATCGAAAAATACGGCACGGCTCACTTTGATTTTCTCAGAGTCCGCACCAGATCTCCCATTGCCGAGGCGCTGACCGTCAATGCAAACGAGGGGAATCCCGAGGTCATATACGCGACCCGCTTTTTGATCGACGAGCCCCGTGACGACAAGCAGGGCGCAAGCGGCGGCAGCTGGTTCGGCAATTACCCGCTGGTCGAGGAAATCTGGTTCAGTCCCGATATGGACGCCGAGAGATTCGTCAACAATTTTTCGTTCAGCAGCATGTTCTCGCCTCCGGGGCGGGGCGTCAACAGCTGGGAGTGTACCATATATCTCCCCGCCTCCAAATATCCCAACGGTCTGCTGAGTGAACTCAGCTATTCCTACGGCTTCCGCACCCTGCTCTATGACGGCGACGTGTACGAGGCTTTTGAGCGGGCGGGCAAGGGCGAGAAGGTGGGCCGCGAGTGGTGTCCCGGCCACAAGTTTACCTTGAGGAGGAGAAGTGCCGAGCACGTAGCCGCCTATCCCACCTGCACCACCCCCTTCAAGTACTACTACTCCTGCGAGTTCTGCGGTCAGCCCGAGTACAACGACAAGCACACCTTTATGGCCTCTTACAACGAGCCCGTCTCCACCGCCATCGCCGGACGCATCGAGCATAAGTATTCGGAGGTCATCGACGACAAGCACCTGATCGGCAAGAATGCCGAGGGCGACCTGGTCTATGCCCAGACCTGTGACTACTGCGGTCTGGACTATGCCCAGGTAAAGCGGGGCGAGGATCTGACCGAGGCCATCTACAAGCGTGAGATCAACCTGGACGAACTGAGCTATAAGCAGTACGTGCAGCGCCTGAAGGACAACTGGGAGAAGAATGGCAGAGGATTTGCGCTGGAAAGCACCCTCAAGTATCCCAAGGCGGGCTACTTCGTGGTGCAGGGGGGCAAGGAGGTCACCGCCAAGCTCTCCTCCTGGTCGGTCAACTCCGTGCAGTGGGCGGCGCAGGAGGACCTGCTGGACATGAGCCTGCTGGGCGGGGACTACACCAAGTCCATCAACCGCCTGCAGTTCTGTTCCATCGTGGTCAAGCTGGCAGAAAACCTCACCGGCATTGAGGTGGCCCCCGCTGCCGCCGGTACCTTTACCGATACGGATAATGTCTACGTGCGCAAGGCCTATGCCGCCGGTCTGACCTCCGGCACCGGAAACGGAATCTTCAGCCCCGACGCCACCCTGACCCGGGAGCAGATGGCCACCTTTATGAACAACGTGTTCAAGTACGTGGTCAACAATTCCGGCATCCGGTACAGCGCCTACGACTCCAAGCTGGCAAGCTACACCGACAGCAATAAGATCAGCAGCTGGGCCAGAGAGCCGCTGGCCCGACTGAACGCCTACGGTCTGATCAACGGAACCAGCGCCACCACCCTTGCTCCCGTGGCCAACTGCACCATCGAGCAGGCCATCGTGGTGGCCCGGGCCGGTCTGCGTGCCCATGAGGTGGGCTGGTATCAGGCGACCGGTTGGGATAGCTACTACTACTGGCCTAACACCTCCGCCGCCATGTACACCGGAGCGGGTTATTACAACGGTGACCGCATCTGGGTGTGCGCGGCACCCACCGGCGGCGTGAATGACGACGCGTGGCTGCCTGTGGATTCCCCCGTCCCCGACTACACCGGTACCCGCCTGTACGCCAGATCCGAGCACTTCAAGCCCATCCGTGAGCTGCTGCCCGGTGACGCGGAGCTGTACCACAAGTACGTGCCGGCAAAGTAAAGAAGTATAAGTATTAAAAAACCGTTTGCGCAGTTACTGACCCCGCCATGGATGGCGAACAGCTGCGCCTGCTCAGATGCCGTCACCTTCGACTGCGCCGACGGCGAAATCTGGACTACCGTGTACGAGGATTAATCGACTAAAAACTGCGACAGCCCGGAGCGAAAGCTCCGGGCTGATTATATTGTAGAAAGAAAACCCTTGGAAAACTAGCGTTTCCAAGGGTTTTGTGGCGGAGACGGTGGGATTCGAACCCACGTGC
>JAZNMM010000136.1:0-9238 GCA_045579605.1 Lawsonibacter sp. | reverse complement strand
AGCCGGTCTCGATCACATTACCGCAGGCGCAGCGAATGGTGGTCTGCTCATAGTTGGGATGAATGCCTTCCTTCATTTGTGTTCACCTCTTTCATGTTTCATGGTATTCGGGAAAGCGCATGTAGCAGTATATCACGGTCTTTTTTGAATTGCAAGAGCTTTTGCATAATTTTTTCAGTTTTTTTAGAGCTCCACCGCCCGGTCCAGTCCAAAGAACCACAGCAGCCGCCGGGTCACCGGCCTGCCCGTCAGTCGGGTCAGCGCGTGGGTGTACGCGTCCAGCTGGGGAAGGTACTCCCGGGCACGCTGCTCCACCGTCTGCTCGCTCACCCGGTCAGACTTAAAGTCCACCACGGTGATGCCCTCCTGAGTCTCAAACCAGCAGTCCACCACGCCCTGCAACAGCACCTCCTCCCCGGGAATGTCAGGGAAATAGTCCTGCGCGGGGACCAGCAGAGAAAATTTAAATTCACGGTGGACCTGCGACCGGGTCAGTTCCTGTCCCAGAGGGGAGCGGAACAGGGCCGCCAGCCGTTCTACGTCCGCCGCCTGAGCCTGCAGGGGGGTGATATACTCCCCCTCCACCAGCTGCCCGATCTGCTCTTCCAGTTCCTCCCGGGAACCGACGCGGGCAAAGTCCAGATACTCCATCACCTGATGCACCGCCGTGCCCCGCTGGGCGGCAGTCAGGCCAAGCTTCTCGGCGGCAAACCGGGGGCGATACAGGGGCAAAGGGGTTTTGGCCGGGTGGGACAGCGTCTGCTCCGCCGCCTCCAAATCTTTCATTCTGCCCTTGAGCTGGGTGGCTGTGAGCTTGGAGGGCACGTTGGCCGCGGCGTGGGGATACTGCCAGCCAAAGCAGTTTTCCAACCACTGTTCCGACGGTTCAGGCAGCGTGCGCACACTTTCCTGCACATCGCCGCCAGCCCGGCATTCCAGTTCGTCCCGGCTCACAATGCGAACATCCCACGGATAGGTGTAATCCCCCGTCACCGCAAAGCCCAGCCCAGCGCATTGACGCAGGCAGCTTCCGCTGCTGCGGGTCATGGCGGACAGCAGGATCCATTTGCCCATGCAGTCACATTCGGCCAGTGCCTGGGGCGCCACCGGGCTGTCCGCGTCCTCGGCAAGCCCCGACAGCACCTTTTCCGCCGAGGCCACCGACATGGTCAGCACCAGCTTTTCCTGGGCCCGGGTCATGGCCACGTACAGCAAGCGCAGCTCCTCCGACAGCATTTCCCGGTCCAGCGCCTGAGCCACCACGTGCCGGGCAAGGGTGGACACCTCGATGTTTTCCTCCCGGTCCAGATATTTGGGCCCCACGCCATGGGTGGCGTGGAAGAGCACCGGGCGCTTCATGTCTTCCCGGTTAAATCGCCGGGCCAGTCCGCACACAAAGACCACCGGGGCCTCCAATCCCTTGGAGCGGTGGATGGACATGATGGCCACGCCCTCGCTGTCCTTGGAGGAGGACAGGTTCACCTGCCGGCCCTGAGCCCGCAGGCGCTCCAGCCGGGTCAGAAAATCAAACAGCGTGCGGCAGCCAAGCCCCTCCTGCTGGCGGGCCAGCTCATACAGAGCCAGCAGGTGGGAGCGGCGTTCCTCCCCACCGGGCATGGCGGAAAACAGACCCAGCAGGTTGGTCTGCTCATAGATGTGCCAGACCATCTGACTGCAAGTGCGCTCCCCCGCGCCAAAGCGCAGCCGGTCCAGCTGGGCCAGAAACTCCTCACAGTCCCGCTCTCCCGCCTGAGCGGCCTGCACCACCGCGTCATAAAAATCTCCCTTGGAGCGGGTGCGCAGCTGGGCCAGCCGGTCACCGGAAAAGCCGTACACCGGGGAGCGCAGCGCAGCGATGAGGGCCACGTCCTGATGGGGGTTGTCCACGATCTGCAGCAGAGACAGGGCCACATTCACCTGAGTAGTGACAAACAGGTCATCCCCCACCGGCGCGGACCAGGGGATCCCCTGCTCCTCCAAGGCGGCAATGTACTGCCCCAACACCGGACCGGGAGAGCGCAGCAAAATCATAATGTCTTTGGGACGCAGGGCGTGGGTGTGGCCCTGCAGCCCCACCTGCATTCCCTCATCCAGCATCTTCCGGATGCGGGCAGCCACGCAGCGGGCCTCCAGCAGGTTTTTGTCTTCGGTCAGCTCCTCCTCCGCCTCGCCTCCCGTCTCCACCACGTCCAGCGCCACCCGCCAGTCCCCCGATTCGGGGAATTCGGTGGAGCCGGGCACCAACGCCTGTTCGTCCGTATACTCCAGCTCGCCCAGCTCCGGACTCATCAGGTCCCGGAACAGGTCGTTGACCCCCTCCAGCACCTGCGCCCGGGAACGGAAGTTGCGGGTGAGCAGCACCTTGCGTCCCTCCCCGTCCTGCGCCTCGTCCCAGGGCTTGAAGTGCTCGTAACGGTGCAGGAAGATGGTGGGGTCAGCCAGACGGAAGCGATAGATGGACTGCTTCACATCGCCCACGGTAAAGCTGGTGCGCCCACCGTCAGACACAGCACGGAAGATGGCGTTTTGCACCTGGTTGGTGTCCTGAAATTCGTCCACCATCACCTCGTCAAACCGGGCCGAACAGCTGCGGGCCAGGTCGGTATACTGTCCGGTGGCGCTGTCATACAGCAGAGCCACCGCCAGATGCTCCAGATCAGAAAAATCCACCACACCCCGCCGGCGCTTCTCCCCCTGAAAGGCCTGACTGAATTCCAGCACCAGCCCCATCAGCTCCCGCACCGCAGGGGCTGCCCGGCGCAGGTCCTCCAAAAGCTCCTCGTTGGGCTGGGCAAACCACTCGCTGAGCTTGTCCAGCTGTTTTTTTGTCCGGGTGCGGATATTCTTCACCCGCTCGGCACACAGCGTGTCCTCCACCCCGCGTTTGGCTCCCGCCCGGGGGAAGGGAACGGGCAGCGCCCGGGCCATGTCGTCCCAGCGCTCCATCCGCTCCAGCCCGGCCAGCGCCGCCATACTCTCCTCCAGTGTGGGGGAGA
Organism: Lawsonibacter sp.; assembly: GCA_045579605.1. Taxonomy (GTDB): domain Bacteria; phylum Bacillota; class Clostridia; order Oscillospirales; family Oscillospiraceae; genus Lawsonibacter. Next base: position 6,242 of record JAZNMM010000136.1, on the reverse strand, counting down.
AATTGGCGCTGAGTACCTTGTCCTGCTGGGCCAGCTGCCAGGCCTTTTCCAGCCGGGCGTGGTAGTATCGGGCGCGTCGGCGGGCCAGCTGCATCAGCTGCTGACCCCACGGGGTATCGGTCACATCGGTTACGCCCTCCAGCCGCCACAGCTGCTCCTGCTCCCGGAGCCAGCGCTCCGGGTCGGCATGGCTCTGCACCCGGCCGTATACGTCCAGTACGATCTGCATCAGCCGGCTGTCGTCCCGCCCGCCGGACAGAGCGTCCACCAGATCGGCGAAAGCATCCCCCGGCTCCAGCTGCTCATAGCGCCGGTCCATCAGACGGCTGAGGGTCTGCTCCATGAGGATGAGCGCCTCCCCCTCGTCACACAAACGGAAGTCGGGGTCCAGATCCAGCCGGGCTGCATTCTCCCGTAGCAGCTGGGCACAGAAGGCGTGCACCGTGGAGATCTGCGCCCGGTAAAGCAGGGTGGTCTGCCGGCGCAGATGCCGGTCGTTGGGATGCAGGGCAAGGCGTTCGTTAAGCTCTTTGGCAATGCGTCCGCGCAGCTCCGCAGCAGCCGCTTTGGTATAGGTGATGATTAGAAACCGGTCGATGTCCGCACCGGCGCACACCCGGTCCATCAGCCGTTCCACCAGCACCCGGGTCTTGCCCGAGCCGGCAGCAGCAGACACCAGCAGCGCGCCGCCCCGGTTATCTACCGCCCGCTGCTGTTCCTCGGTCAGCTGAAAGGCCATGTCCTGTCCCTCCTTTCCCCCTTGTCAGTCGTTGAGCACGTCCAGGAATTTTTCGATGCGGATGCCCTTTTTCTTGTCCAGCTCGTCCCGCTCCAGAAAAATCAGCTTTTCCAGCACGTCCATGGCCGTTCTCACCGCCCGGGGCAAGGGCGTTCCCCGGAGCAGATGCCCCACCAGCACCGCGGAGAACATATCCCCCGTGCCGGTGAAGTGGACCTTGATGTAATGGTAGGGCAGGGTAAAATACTCGTCCCGGGTGTGGTCGTATCCCCACACCACATGGCGGTCAGTCTCCGCCTCCCGCCCGCTGGTGATGACCACCGAGCCCGGACCAAAGGCCCGCAGCCCGTCCACCACCTGCCGGGCCTGTTCCCGGGTCAGACTGCTCTGTCCCACATACCGGTCGGTGAGAAATTCCGCCTCCGTCAAGTTGGGTACGATGACATCGGCCACCCCCAGCATAGAGCGCATGTGGTCGATGCTCTGCTCGCTCACGCCGTTATACAGCTTGCCCTCGTCCCCCATAATGGGGTCGGTCATGACCAGAAGCCCATCTTTTTTCTGGCTGCGGATAAAGTTGCGGATGATGTCCACCTGCCGCCCGCTGGCCAGCAAGCCGGTGGTAATGCAGTCAAACTGAAAGCCCAGCTCCGCCCACACGGCGATGGCCTGCTCCATGTAGTCCGTGGTGTCCAGCAGGGCAAACTTTCCGTAGTCCAGCGTGTTGCTCACCAACGCGGTGGGCAGGTTGTACACGCTGTGCCCCATGTGAGACAGGATGGGCAGCATGGCGGCGGTGGCCACCTTGCTGTACCCGGGCATATCGTTGATGATGAGAATGTTCTTACTCTTGTCCGTCATGTGTTTCCTCCTGTTGGGACGGGAAGTCCCGCTCCAGTCCGGCCCAGAAGCCTTCCGGGCTCACGTGCTCCAGCCGGCGGTAGCAGTCGCCGCCCCGGTTCTCCTCGAAATGACAGGCGGCGGCAAAATCACAGTAGCGGCAGGCGTTGCGGTCCGCGCCCCGCCAATAGGGGTCGGCGCAGATGTTGCCTGCGGCAAGCTCTGCACAGATGTCCCGCAGCACCCGGTCCACGTGGCGCTCCAGCCGTTCAAACCGCCGTGCACTGGCCAGCACACCGCTGCCGGACACCGTACCGTCCCGGCTCACCCGCAGGGGCAGAAAGCGAATGCCGTCCTCCCCGGCTTGCTCCATGGCCTCCAGCACCTCCGGCTCGTCCAGCAGAAGTCCCCGGCGCTTGAGGGCCTTGTCCGTCTGCTTCTGGCGCTCCTTCCGGTCCATGACACGGCTTCCGGTCAGGGGCACATCCCTGGCCGGCAGATAAAGCACACCTGCAGGGACCAGCTCCTGTGCGCCAAACACCACCTGTCCCTGCCGGCACAGGGTGAACAGATACAGCAGCATCTGCAACCCCATGCCGTTGGCTACCTCGGTCAGGTCAAAGTTCTTGCCCCCTGTCTTATAGTCCACCACGCGCAGGTACAGCTTGCCATCGTGCATCCAGCCGTCCACCCGGTCCACCACGCCGGTCACGCTGACGGTCACCCCGTCCCGGGTCACCTCCACCGCCGGCATGGTCCCCTTGCCCCCAAAGCCCAGCTCAAAGGCCATGGGCACAAAGCGGGAGGCAGCCAGCTCCTGCGCCACGTTGTCTACCACCCGCTCCACACCGCGGATGAGCCGGTCAAACAGATAGCGGAAGCGCGCCGTCTGCTGCTGCAGACCGCCCAGCTCTTCGTTTACATAACACTCCACCGCCTGCCGGGTCAGTTCCCGGAGGGCGACGGGGTCTACTCCGCCCTCCCCCGCCCGCCAACGGTCGCAACGGAAGACCTGCTCCAGCACATAGTGGACAAAGGTACCGTACTCGGGGGCGGAGAAACCGGCGGTGCGCCGGGGCTCGGCCCTGAGACCGTAGTTCATAAAGTAGGCAAAGTGGCAGGATTTATATTTGTCCATGCGGGATGCAGACATAGGCACGTGGTGCCCGTACAGGCGGTCCACCGACGCGCGGGACAGCTGTCCACGCTCCCATGTGCCAGCCTGCTCCAGTAGGCGCACGGCCCCCTCCCATTGGGGCAGGACCCTCAATGCCCGGCGCACTCCGGGGCGCATGCCCGCCTGCTCCAGCGCCGGGTTGGGGGCACACAGACGGAACAGCCCGTCTCCCTCCTCCTCCACGGTCACGTCGGGGAAAATGCGGCGCAGCCGCTCCACCAGAAAGCTGGCCCGCAGCTCCTCGCCGCCACTCTGCACCGGCCAGCTGACGTACAGCGCCCGGTCAGGGGCGGTGCAGGCGGTATACACCGCCGTCATCTCCCGGTACAGCCGGTCCTTGCCCCGCAGCCCCAGTTCCACGCCGAAGGCGGCCAGCAGCTCCCGGTCATCGTCCGAGAGCAGACCGGTCTCCCGGCCCACAGCGGGAATGGACGCATCGTCCGCACCCAGCAAGAACAGCACCTTGGCCGCATGCCCACTCTGACGCAGCATCTCGCCCGCGCTCACCCGGTCAAGGGACACCGGGATGGTGCCCACGCTGTACTGGCTGAGCACCAGCCGCAGCAGGCCGGCAAACTCGTCCAGCTCCATGGGTGTGTCCCCCAACAGGCTGGCGCACTGCTCCAGACCGCCGCACAGAATCTCCCACAGCTGGCGGTACTCCTCCGCCAGCGTCAACTCGCCCCGCAGGCGCAGCTGCTCGGTACGCTCCTCCAGCCGGGCGCACAGGCCGATGTCCTCCAAAAAGGTGTACAGGGCCACCGCCTGTCCCCGTCCGGTCTTGTCCCGGTTGCGGCGCAGCCGCTCCAGTGGCCGGGCCACCTTGCGGCGCAGCGCGTCCAGCCGCTCCACCCGCTGGCGGGCCTCGTCCGTCCACCGCTGTCCGTACCCGCCCGGGTGCAGAGTCCACGGTTCTTCCTGAGTCCACCGGCTGCCCCGCAGCTCCCACTTGAGCACGTAGTTTTCCAGCAGGTCCCGCTCCTCCCGGTCCAGATCAGTCAGGTCGGTTTTCAGGTAGCGGAACACATCGTCATAGCTGTAGCCGCCGGACACCGCATCCAGAGCGGCGGTAACCAGCGTGAGCACCGGCTTTTGCAGGATATCGCTCATGGCCGAGCGGAACACGGGGATGCCGTAGCGGCCAAACACCGTTTCCACCAACCCGTCATAGCGTTCCCAGTTCCGGGCGGACAGAGCCATATCCCGCCAGCGCAGCCCCTGTTCCCGGGCCAGTTCCAGCATCTGGGCCGCCGCCCACTCCACCTCGGTGCGCGCATCAGGGGCAGAAAACAGGCGCACATTCCCCTCGCTTTGGGCGGGGGGCTGGCTCAGCGCGCCGAACAGCTGCGCCTCCACCGCCCCCATGGCCGGGGAGCGGGCGGGCGAGGGCTGCTCCAGCACCTGCACCGAATGCTCCACATTCCGCTGCCGTGCCAGACCGATCAGCTGGGCGGCGGTACGTCGGGCGGTGGAGAAAATGCCCATGCCGTCCTCGTCCTCCTGCAGATGGTCGCAGGTCAGGGCCACCGTCATCCGGCGACACCGGGTCAGAAGCTGTCCCAACAGCACCTGCTGCTGAGGGGTAAAATCAATAAAGCCGTCCACATACAAATGCAGGTCTGCGCCCCAGTCGCACCGGGACAGCTTTTCCATGGCCCGGGTCAGCCGGTCCCGGGGGTCCAGCGCCGTTTGGGCGGCAAGGGCGGCATACGCCCCACAGATCAGACCAAGGTCGCGCAGCCGCTCCCCCTCACTGCCGCCGATCTCCTCCCCCGCGCGGGAGAGTTGTTCCGGTGCCACACAGCAGCTTTTCAGCTCGTCCACCGTGGCAAGCAGTCCGGTCAAAAAGGCGGGTCGGCGGGAGGGTTTGGAATACACCCCCAGCCGGTCGGACACCGACTGCACCGCCCGGTACATCAGAAGCAGCCGCCCGCCTGCGTCCAGTTCCTGCCGGCCAAGACCGCCGGCGTGCTGGAAAATACGGTTGGCCAACCGGCTGAAGGTAAGCACTTCCCCGTGCATACACACCCGCTCGCCCGCCACCTGACACAGGCGGCGCTCCATCTCATGGGATTGGGGGTCGGGCACCAGCAGGACGCAGCGCTCCCCTTCCTGTCCCATGCGCTGCAGCAGCCGGGTGGTCTTTCCCGTGCCGCTGCGGCCGATCAGCAGTTCCAGCATGCCCATTCCCTCCATTCCGTGTTTTCTTAAGTGTAGCACAAAATCGTCCCTAAAAAAAGGGCTGTTCTACCGTTTATTCCCCCAAAATGACCACTTATCCTCCACCCCTTGCCAGCCCACCCGCCCTTTGGTATAGTGAGGGCACAGGAGAGGAGCTGACTTGTATGAAACACAAACTGGACCTTGTTTTGCTGGCGGTATTTATGCTTTCCCTGCCCGTGTGCGTGTGGGCGTGGTTTGGGGATATTTCCCTGCTGTTGTATATCACGGTGGTCCCCTTCTTCTGCCTGCAGCTTCTGCTGTGCCGGGTCACCGGCAGCCTCACCGCCCGGCTTGTCCCTGTTGTGCCCGTCTTTCTGGCGCTGGCCGCCGCCCTGTACTTCGAGATATTCGGCAGCGGCTGGGACCGGCTGGCCGCACTGATTTTCGCTCTTGCTTCCATCGCCCCCGGGGTGGGCATCCTGCTGGGCTGGCTTGTCTGGTGGCTAATGACACGCCGATAAATTTCCAAGAAACCGAGCCGTTGTGCTGTGGCACAACGGCTCGTTCTTTTTTACAGTATTTCGTAGGCCCAGCGGATGGACCCATCCTCCACCCAAATCACACCGCAGTAAGTAAAGCCCGCCCGGGTCAGCAGGTGTTGCATCACTTTGTTGTCCGGATGGGTGTCGATGCGAATATGGGGCGTGCGGGCGCGGCAGTACTCCAAACACCGCCCCAGCGCTCCACTCCTTTTCCCGCTGCTGGCCACCCGGTGTATGGCTGCATAGGGGGCAGCACTAAGCCACGCGCCGTCAATGACGCCGTAGGTGGGGTCTTCCCCGGGGATGTAGGCGAACACAGCGCACACTTCCCCCTCCCATTCGTCCACATACAGCTGACCAAGGCGGATATCCTCCTCCACCAGCTCCCGGGCGGGGTAGCTCTGCCCCCATTGGGTGGGGTTGCCGTGCTGGGCCATAAAGGCGCGGGCAGTCTGATATACGCACAAAATCTCCTGCAGGTCATCAGGTCGGGCGGCACGGATCATAGGGCTTCCTCCAAGCATTTTCTTACCCTGCATTATACAGCAAACGCCGCTCAAAGCAAGTATTTTTCATCTTCCCCCCTTCCAGACCCCCAAACCGCCCGAAAGCGACAGCCCCCCTGCCGTATAATCAGCAGGAAATCACAGTTCAGGGAGGGACAAGCATGGCAGTAAGCTGCATCAGCGACCAACGCTTGCTCACCGCGACTCTGTCCGGCGAGCTTGACCACCACGCGGCAAAGCACGTCATGGCCCAGCTGGACGGACAGATCGACCGG
>JAZNMM010000135.1:0-9608 GCA_045579605.1 Lawsonibacter sp. | reverse complement strand
CCCTTGTCCTTCAGACGGGACAGGGAGGGCAGCACATCCACCGGGGGATTGATGCCCTTGCGAAACAGTTCCCGGGAGAGGATGATCTGGCCCTCGGTGATATAGCCGGTCAGGTCGGGGATGGGGTGGGTCTTATCGTCCTCGGGCATGGTAAGGATGGGGATCATGGTGATAGACCCCTCCTTACCCTGCTGGCGGCCGGCACGCTCGTACATGGTGGCAAGGTCGGTGTACAGGTAGCCGGGGTAGCCGCGGCGACCGGGGACCTCCTTCTTTGCCGCGGAGATCTCGCGCAGGGCCTCGGCATAGTTGGTGATGTCGGTGAGGATGACCAGCACGTGCATCCCCTTTTCAAAGGCCAGATACTCCGCGGCAGTCAGCGCCATACGGGGGGTTGCGATACGTTCCACGGCGGGGTCGTTGGCCAGGTTGGTGAAAAGCACGGTGCGGTCAATGGCCCCGGTGCGCTTGAACTCGCTGACGAAGAACTCCGACTCCTCAAAGGTGATGCCGATGGCCGCGAAGACCACGGCAAATTTACTCTCCCCGTCCAGCACCTTGGCCTGACGGGCGATCTGGGCAGCCAGATTGGCGTGGGGCAGACCGGAGCCGGAGAAGATGGGCAGCTTCTGGCCACGCACCAGCGTGTTCAGCCCGTCAATGGACGAGATACCTGTCTGAATAAACTCGTTGGGGTAGTCCCGGGCGGCGGGATTCATGGGTAGGCCGTTGATATCCCGGTATTCCTCCGCCAGAATGGCAGGTCCGCCGTCGGCAGGCTGGCCCATACCGGTGAACACACGACCCAGCATATCGCCGGACACCGCCAGTTGCAGGGGATGGCCCAAAAAACGCACCTTGGAGTCACGCAGGTTGATGCCCGCGGAGTTTTCAAACAGCTGCACCACGGCGCTGTCGCCGTTGACCTCCAGAACCTTGCACCGGCGGACGGAACCGTCGGTCAGCTCGATCTCGGCCAGCTCGTCATAGGTGACGCCCTGCACCTTTTTGACCACCATCAGCGGACCGGAGATCTCCCCAATGGTCTTGTATTCACGGATCACAGTTCGTCCCCTCCCTTCTCAGCCAGCGCCTGGATCTGCTCTTCCATCTCATGGGCAAGCATTTCGTAGGCATCCTTGTATTTATCCGCGGGCACGCTCTTGGCCCGGCCGATGCCTACACGGGCGGGAATGCTGAACAGTCCGTTCACATCCGCACCTGCGGCAGCTGCCTGACGGCACAGGCGGTCATAATCCACGATCAGCTGCATCATGCGCCCCTGGCGGTCATACTCGGAGAAGGAGTCAATGTCCACAAAGGAGTTCTGCTGCAGGAAGTCCTCCCGGATCATCTTGGCCGTCTCCAGCGTGATCTGGTCCTTGGCAGACAGAGAGTCCTTGCCTACCAGCTGAACGATTTCGTTCAGGCTGGCCTCCTCCTGGAGCACGGACATGGCCCACTCCCGGTTTTGCAGGAAGCTCTTGCCCAGATTCTCATCGTACCAGGGCCGCAGGGACTCCAGATACAGGGAATAGGAATTGAGCCAGTTGATGGCCGGGAAATGACGGCGGTAAGCAAGGGACGCATCCAGCGCCCAGAACACCTTGACAATACGCATGGTGGCCTGAGACACCGGCTCGGACAGGTCGCCGCCGGGAGGTGACACCGCGCCAACAGCGGTCAAGCTTCCCTTGCGGTCATCGCTGCCCAGGCAAGACACGGAACCCGCCCGCTCGTAGAACTGGGACAGACGGGATGCAAGGTAGGCGGGATAGCCTTCCTCACCAGGCATCTCCTCCAGTCGGCCGGACATCTCGCGCAGGGCCTCCGCCCAACGGGAGGTGGAGTCAGCAATAACGGCCACATCGTAACCCATGTCGCGGAAATACTCGGCAATGGTAATGCCCGTGTAAATAGACGCCTCGCGGGCAGCCACAGGCATATCGGAGGTGTTGGCGATGAGCACAGTACGCTTCATCAGCGTCTCGCCGGTACGGGGGTCCACCAGCTCGGGAAACTCCCGCAGCACGTCGGTCATCTCGTTGCCGCGCTCGCCGCAGCCGATGTAGACCACCAGATCCACGTCCGACCACTTGGCCAGCGCGTGCTGCATTACGGTCTTACCAGAGCCGAAGGGGCCGGGAATGACGGCGGTACCGCCCTTGGCCACCGGGAACAGGGTGTCCACAATGCGCTGACCGGAGGACAAAGGCCGGGTAGGAGGATATTTGTGTTTATAGGGACGGCCCACGCGCACCGGCCACTTCTGCATCAGCGTCAGCGGCGTGCGGGTGCCGTCGGCCAGCTCCAGCTGTCCCACCGTGTCGGTGACGGTGAACTCGCCACCCTCAATGGCGGCAATGGTCCCTTCCATTTTGGGAGGGATCATGATTTTGTGGAGCATGGAGGCGGTCTCCTGCACGGTGCCGATCACGTCACCACCCACCACACGATCCCCCACCTTGACTGTGGGGACGAAAGTCCACTTTTTCTCCCGGTCCAGCGCGGGCACTTCCACGCCCCGGGGCAGACTGTTGTTGCCAACCGTCTGCTTGATGACCTCCAACGGGCGCTGGATACCATCGTAAATGTTTTCGATCAGGCCGGGGCCCAGTTCCACGGACAGAGGGGCGCCGGTGGTAACTACCTCTGCCCCGGGGCCGAGGCCGGAGGTCTCCACATAGACCTGAATGGAGGCCGAGCCCCCCGTCATGGTGAGGATCTCACCGATTAAACGCTGCTCACCCACGCGGACCACGTCGGCCATGTTGGCCTCTTCCAGTCCCGTGGCAACCACCAGAGGACCAGAGACCTTGACGATCTTTCCCATAGGCTAAAACCTTCCTTCTCGTTGGCACAAACTCCGTTTCGCTCCATCCGGCTGAACGCCGGATATCCGCTGCACTATGTTGCGCCTCCTCTCCAAATCGAACCCGCTTCGTTGGGCTTCGATTTGGGTTTAAATTGAATTTTAAAATTTTGTATTAAAGAATATCCGCACCGACGGCCCGCTCCACAGCGGTCTTGATGTTGTCCATGCCGATGCCCAGCGGCCCCTCCTTGCCGGGAATGAGGATGATGGCGGGGGTCAGCTCATCCTTATACCGGGCCAGCTCCCCGCTCATGCCGACGGCCAGCTGCTCGGTGAGATAAATGATGGCATACCCTTCTTTGGCCAGCCGGTGCAGGATGGGCCGTGCCTCGTCCGGGTTGGCGGCAGGGTACACGTCAAGGCCCAGCGCCCGGAAACCCAGCACGCTGTCCTTGTCGCCCAGAACGGCGATCTTATACATCTTCATCCACCTCCCGCTTACAGATAGGTCGCACGCAGACGGCGGCGGATCTGGTCGCCGTCCAGTCCGGCCATACGACCGGCCATGACGGTGCGGATGGCGGTCAGCTCCGACTCACGGGCAAACAGATAGCCAGCCACCACTTCCTCCCCAAAGGGGGTTCGGCGGGCCTTTTCCTGATAGGCCATGAGCGCGTCATCACAGGTGCGCTCCAGCTCGGTCAACGCACCCGCGCCGGGCTTTGCCAATTCCCCAGCCAGCTGCGCCGCGGCCGCCAGCGGACCGACGGAAAACAGTCCGCCGATGTCCTGCGGCCGGCATTGGGTCAGGGCAAACACGCTGACGCTGCCCCCTGTCAAAAGCACCTGACTTAAAAAGTCTGTGCCCTTTTCCAGTCGCATGCAGCGCACAAAGCTGCGCAGGTTGGCCGCATCCACCATTAGGCGGACATAGCCCTGCATATAGGCACTGCCGGATTCCTTTGCCAGCTGTCCCAGTTCAGCAAAGTACGCCCGGTCCAGCACCAGATCCGCCTGCTGGGGATCGCCGGTCTCCTCAAGGACCTGCTTGCCCTGCTCCATGGCAGAGCGCAAGGCCTCCCCGCACGCTTCCGGCTGTTCCAGAAGCTGCACAGGCTCGTACCGCCCACCGGACACCAGCAACCGCCCGGCATCCTGCCCGGTGGCTTCGGCCTTGATAACCGCTTTTGCGTTGTGATAATCATACTTGACCCGGAAGATATCCACCACACCGATGTCGGGGACAGCGGCGGAGATTTCCCGGAAGAGCGTCTCCCGCGCCTCAGACAGCGCCCGTTCCAGCCCCGCAGGGTCGGACACGGACAGCTCCCCGTAACCGCACTCGGCCAGCACCTTCAGCGCCTCGGCATTATCCCGGGCGTCCAGCATTCGCTCCAGCCGTTCCCGAGTCAGCAGCCGGGTCTCCAGCACCCGGATACGGGCGGATATGCTTAAATAATCGGTATCTTTCTTGGAAGACAAGGGTTCCCTCTCCCCCTTTCCAGTATCAAACGCGTGTGCACCCACTCAGGCAAACAGCAGCTCGGCCACCTGCCGTTCCATCGGTTCACGCTGCAGACGCACCAGCGTTTCAAAGGCACAGTTGACCTCCACCTCGCCGTCGCTGAGGATGAAGCCGCCCCGGACGGGGCGGGTCTGCTCGCTCAAGGTCAAATGACCGGCACCGGTGACGATGGCGGCGGTGTTCTTCACCACCTTGTCCAGCAGCGCACCCACTTTCGAGTCACTCAAGCTCTCGGGCAGCTCAGGTGCGGCCCGGTCTACCAGCTTGGCGTTGGCGGCGGCCACCACCTGCTTGCCGATGCGCTCACGGTCCTGCGGGGAGAAGATCAGCTCCTCTCTGCCGGTCTGCGAGGCGCGCGCGGCCATACCGGCCAGCAACGCGATGCAGTCCTGCTCAGACAGAGCACACAGCTTATCCAGCGCAAGGGCAAAGGCCTCGTCCAGCAACTGCTGCTTGGCAGCCAGCTCCCGTTTGCGCCGCTCCAGCTCCACCGCGCCCTTCAGCCGTTCCAGTCGCTCGTCCGCGGCTGCGCGCCCCCGGGCGAGAATGGCTTCGGACTCCTGTGCGCCCTGGGCTTCATACTTGCTTTGCAGCTCCTGCACCGACTGCCGGGTCTGCTCCTCCAGCCGGGCGATCTCCTCCTGGGCATCCGCCCGGATGCGGGCGGCGATCTTTTCCATTCCGTCCATTATGTTCTTCCTTTCCGGCTCAATAATCGTCCATTCACGCCTCACCTGTTCACAAGGCGCGGCTTCCTTACGACTCGGAACACAAACAGCAAACTGCGTTTGCTTGGTTTGTATCCCTCGCTCCAGTCCATCCGCGCTGCTCACGACGGTTCACACGCTATAATCAAAGAGCGTTCATCAGCAGCAGGACGGAAGCCAGCAGGGACAAAATGGCATAGAACTCCACGATACCGCACAGGATGATGCCCTTGGCCCAGTCGTTGGGCTTCTTGGCAACCACATTGATGGCGGAAGCGGCCACACGGCCCTGGAAGATGGCGGACAGCCAGCCACCGATGGCCATAGGGATGCAGGCCACGAACATAGTCAGTCCCTGCGTGACCGTCATAGGCACGATACCGCCGGAGAAGGCGCCCATGGTGAACAGGCTGAAGAACCAAACCACCAGACCGTACAGGCCCTGGGTGCCGGGCAGCACCTGCAGGATCAGACACTTGGAGAAGTGCTCGGGTGCCTCGCACAGCAGGCCGGTAGCAGCCTCACCCACAAGGCCGGTCCCCTTGGCCGAGCCCACACAGCACAGACCCACCGCAAGCGCGGCGCCCAGAAATGCCAGACCCACGCCACCAAACAGTTCGATAAAAGCAGCCATTTTACATTTCCTCCTTGATATCTACATATTTTGTGTTAAATGCCATGGGGCGGAACTGCCGTCCCCCCTCCTTGTAGAAACGTCCAAAGAATTCCAGACACTGCAAGCGCAGATCGTGGACGTAGCAGCCCAGCAGGTTCAGTGCCAGATTGAGGGCGTTGCCGATCAGCGAAATGACCACAAAGCCGATCACGTTGCCGGTCACCGAGCCAAGGGTGTTGAACACCTGAGCGATGACCGCGCCAGCCAGCATCAGGGCCATGAGGCGGGCGTAGGACAGAATGTCGCTAAAATAGCCGCTCACCCCGTTGTACACTGCGCCGATGAGGGCGGTCACCTTGCCAAAGCCCTTGGCGTTCCGGGTCGCCCCGTACACCAGCATAGCAAGACCCACAAGCAGCACCACCGGGTAACCGTCTATATTGCCGATACCCAAAATGGTCAGCGCCGCGCCCGCCAGAACGATCCACCACGTGATCTCGTCCCACAGGGCGTCCACCCACTGTCCGTTGCGGCACTTGTACACCACACTGATGGCCATGCCGGTGATGATCTGGATCACACCCAGCACCAGCGAGCCCACCAGAATGGCCAGTGTGTCCGTAAGCGGAGTGAACAGATAGGGCAGCTGCACGTTGCTGTCCGGGTCAATGAGTTTGGCCAGCTGGGGAATAAAATCACCCAGAAAACCACCCGTCATAGCGCCGAACACAAAGGTGGACACACCGCACAGCACCATCAGTCCGCCCATGTGGCCCATGGTGCCGGTGGCGTGCAGCTTCTTGAGCAGATACCAGCCGCCCAGCAGCATGATCAGGCCGTAGGCCATGTCCGCCATCATCAGGCCGAAGAAGACGATGAAAAACGGCGCCATCAGCGGATTGGGGTCCAACCCGTCGTAGGCGGGATAGACGTACATCTCGGTGACCATATTCAGCGGGCGGGTGAGCCAGTTGTTTTTCAGCTTCACCGGCACGTGCTCATACTCCTCAGGCGCAGGGTCGTTGAGCTCCCATGCGCAGGAAAAGTTGCCAAGCAGTTGGCTGACACTCTGCCAGCTGTCCTGAGGCACCCAGCCCTCCAGATAGAAGGTCTGCTCCGTATCCAAAAGGCGGCTGCGCCCCTCTTCCCGCTCCACATCTACTGCAGCACGATCTACCAAGCGTTGCAGGCAAGGACGATGCCGGGAGAGCCCGGACAACTCCCCCTCTGCCTGCGTGATCTGCTCGTCCAAAGCGTGCAGCTCCTGCTCCAGCCGGGTATAGTTTGCCTGAGCCGTGCCGCTCCAACCGCGCAGGTTGACCCGGCTCCAGCCCAGCTCCTTCAGCACGGAAGAAAGCTCCTCCCCGGCGCTGGCATGACAGACCAGCAGGGCGTAGTGCTGCTCCGGGTCGCTGTGGGCCAGTATCAACTGGGCCAGCGGACATTCTTCCTGCAGCTGTCCCTGAGCCTGGGTCGCATCCACACTGCCGGGCAGCGTACCAAATTCCATCCGCACCTGTCCGGTGGAGGCGATGTCCAGCGGCACGTCCAGACTGAGCCAGGGAGCAAGCGCTTCCCGCTCCCCTCGCAGCTTGACCTGCCGGGTACGCAGTGCAGCCAGTTCCCGCTCCGCATTCATCACTGCATCGGCAGCCTGCTCGCCTTGCACCACACTCTGCTCGTCAAACAGCTCCCGGCGGCTCAGCGCGGGTTTATCCCCCGGCCGCCCCCTCTTTCCCGGGGCGTACCGTTTCAGGACGGCAAGGGCACGCTCGCCCTGCTCCCTGCGCTGTCTGGCACGGACGAGCGCTGTCTCGTCCGGCGTCTCTACCGCGACCCATGCCGGGTCGCAGCGGTCCACACGCGGCTCATCGATCTCCACGCAGCCCATGCGCTGCAGACGGTACAGCAGGTCCTGCCGGTCCTGCCGCATCCCCACAAGGCGCAGATGCTTCATTTTGACGATTGCCATTTATTCCTTCACAACCCTTCCTACGATCAGCTGGGCGGCCTGCTCCAGACGAGCACTGGCCTGCCGGCGCAGCTGTACACAGTCCTGCTCGGCCTGTTCCATGGCTCGGGCACTTGCCTGTGCCGCCTGCTCTTCCACCTGGGCCATCATGGCCCGCACACTCTGCTGCGCCTGCTGGCGGGTCTGCTCCAGCGCCAGCTTTGCGTCCCGCTCCGCCTGGGCTACCGCCTGACGGGCCCGGGCCGCGGCCTCCTCCCGGCACTGCTGCATCTCCTGCTCCACCCGGGTCACTTCCTGAATGGCCTGCATCGCCATTGTCCCATCCCCTTTCACGGTACATTTTTCCGTTGGGTTTTTATTGGTATTCTTTCCATCTTTACCCGTTCTTAATAACAAAAGTATACAATAACACCCCCTCTGAAATCAAGTGGTATTTGGCAAAATGCACCACCTGGTAAAAAGTTAACAAATGTTTCAATCACAGCCATCTTAACCTGCTTGGCCCCTTATGTAATGACAAAACAGGCGGGAAGATCCGCCCCCTCTCTCTATGCACCAAAAAGTCGGACAGATTTTGCGAAATCTTAACCACTTTGGCTCTTGCTTTTTTACAGAAAACGATTATACTTATTGCGTTTTGAGAAATATCGCATCTGCGTTGAAAAGAGGAGAATTTCACCATGTCCATTCTGCTTTCCGTTTCCATCGCGCTTTTGGCCGGACTTTTAATGACCCGCGTGCTCAAGCCGCTGAAAATGCCCGACGTGACCGCTTACCTGCTGGCCGGCGTTCTGGTTGGCCCCTTCCTGCTTGGTCAGCTTGGCATTGAAGGTGTGGGCTTCACCACGCTGGAGTCCGTGGCCGGCCTGTCCCTGATCTCCGAAGTGGCTCTCGGCTTCATTGCCTTCTCCATCGGCAATGAGTTCCGGCTGGAAGAGCTCAAGCACATCGGCCGTCAGGCTGTGGTCATCGGCATCGTTCAGGCTCTGGTGGCCACCCTGTTTGTGGATCTGGCGCTGCTGGGCCTGTATCTTGCCTTCCCCGGCTTGATCACCCCCGCCCAGGCCATCACCCTGGGCGCCATCGCCACCGCCACCGCTCCCGCCGCCACCCTGATGGTGGTACGCCAGTATAAGGCCAAGGGCCCGCTGACCGACCTGCTTCTGCCTGTGGTCGCGCTGGACGATGCGGTGGGTCTGATCGTGTTCGCCATCTCTTTCGGCATCGCCCGCACCATGGTGGACGGCAATCTGGACCTGGTGTCCATTCTGGTCAATCCTCTGGTGGAAATTGCCGCCTCCCTGCTGCTGGGCGCGGTGATGGGCTGGCTGCTGACCCAGCTGGAGACCCTGTTCCACTCCAACACCAACCGTCTGAACATGACCATCGCGTTCGTGTTCCTGACCGCCTCCCTGTCCATGCTGGACTTCCACGTGGGTCCCGTTCACATCGGCTTCTCTTCCCTGCTGGTGTGCATGATGCTGGGCACCGTATTTTGCAACCTGTGCCCCCTGTCCAACGATTTGATGGAAAAGGCCGACCGCTGGACCTCCCCCCTGTTCGCCCTGTTCTTCGTGCTCAGCGGCGCGGAGCTGGATCTGAGCGTGTTTGCCAGCATCGCCATCGTTGGCGTGGGCGTGGTGTACATCCTGTTCCGCTCCGCCGGCAAGATCTGCGGCGCGTTCCTGAGCACCAAATGGACCCATTGTCCCCCCGCCGTATGCAAGTACCTTGGCATCACGCTGCTGCCCCAGGCCGGTGTGGCGCTGGGCATGTGTCTGACCGCCCGTCAGCTGGGTGAGCAGGGCGATCTGATCCGCAACATCGTGCTCTTCTCCGTTCTGGTGTATGAGCTGGTCGGTCCCATGATGACCAAGTGGGCCCTGACCCGGGCCGGCGACATTCAGCCCATGCCCGAGCACATCAAAAACCGCCGCCAGGAAAAGCTGGCGCAGGCGGCTGAAAAGTGACCC
>JAZNMM010000134.1:0-2680 GCA_045579605.1 Lawsonibacter sp. | reverse complement strand
AGATTGAGGATGCGCACATTGCCCTTCATCTTGGAGATGGCCTCCTCGTTGATGAAGTCTTTGGTGGAGGGCAGGTAGGGGATGTGCAGGGAGATGTAGTCGCATGCCCGGAATAGCTCATTCACGTCCTTGACCACGTGTACATGGCGGTCCAGCTGCAGGGCGGCGTCCACGGACAGGTAGGGGTCATAACCGTACACGTCCATGCCTAGCTTCAGCGCATCGTTGGCCACCAGCGCGCCGATGGCGCCCAGTCCGATCACGCCCAGCGTTTTGTGATACAGTTCCGGACCCACGAAGGCGGACTTGCCCTTTTCCACGGCGGAGGCCAGCTCCACGTTGGGGGTGTGGGCCTGCTCCTGCACCCAGTCCGCACCGCCCAGAATGTCCCGGGAGGAGATGAGCAGGGCGGCCAGCACCAGCTCCTTCACCGCGTTGGCGTTGGCACCGGGGGTGTTGAAGACCACGATGCCGTTTTCCGAACAACGGTCGATGGGGATGTTGTTCACACCGGCGCCGGCCCGGGCGATGGCTCGCAGGGCGGGGGGGAATTCGTAGTCGTGCATCTGGGCCGAGCGCACCAGAATGCCGTCCTCATTCTCCACCTCGGAGCTCACCTGAAAGCGGGACTTGTCCAGCTGGTTCAGACCGACGGAGGCGATTTTGTTCAGCGTTTTGATCCGATACATAACGATTACCTCGGTTAATTGTTTTTGTCAAACTGGCCAATGAAGTCGCACAGCTTCTCCACACCCTCGGTGGGCATGGCGTTGTAGATGGAGGCGCGCATGCCGCCCACCTTGCGGTGGCCCTTCAGGTTGACAAAGCCGGCGGCGGAGGCCTCGGCGATGAACTTGGCGTCCAGCTCGGCATTCTCAGTGCGGAAGGCCACGTTCATGTCCGAGCGGGAGCCGGGCAGGGCGGGGCAGGTGAACAGGCGGGAGGCGTCCAGGGTGTCGTAGAGCATGGCGGCCTTGGCCTGCTTCATCTTCTCAATGCCGGCAACGCCGCCCTGCTCCTCTACCCAGTCCAGCATCAGCCCCAGCATATAGATGCACCAGCAGGGGGGCGTGTTATACATGGAGTCGGAGTCCATCATGGTCTTGTAGTTCATCATCACGGGGGTGAAGGGCAGTTCGTGCCCTGCCAGATCCTCCCGGATGACCACCACGGTCAGACCGGCGGGAGCCATGTTCTTCTGGGCGCCGGCGTAGATAATGCCGTATTTGGACACGTCCACCGGGCGGGACATGATATCCGAGGACATATCGCACACCAGGGGCACCTTGCCCGTTTCGGGCACATACTGCCACTCGGTGCCGTAGATGGTGTTGTTGGCACAGTAATAGAAGTAGGAGGCCTCCGGGTCCAGCACCAGCTCGGACTGGGCGGGGATGCGGGTGTGGTTGCAGTCGGCGGTGGAGGCGGCGATGTTCACCTGACCGTACTTTTTGGCCTCCTTGGCGGCAAGCTGGGAGAAGTTGCCCGTCACGGCGTAGTCCGCCTTGCCGGTCAGCCCCATCAGGTTCAGGGGGATCATGGAGAACTGGCCGGTGGCGCCCGTCTGCAGGAACAGGACCTTATATCCCTCCGGCACGCCCAGCAGACGGCGGAACTTGGCTTGAGTATCGTCAAAAATGGCCTGAAACACATTAGATCGGTGGCTCATCTCCATAACTGACATGCCGGAACCGTAGTAGTTGGTGATCTCCGCGCCCGCGCGCTCAAGCACAGACATGGGGAGCATGGAGGGACCGGCGGAAAAGTTAAAAACACGGTTGTCGCTCATAGAGAAGTCTCCTTTCAACCTCGGCCCACGTGCCGAGAATAGCCCATGTGGATATACGTATCCTAATTATAAAAACCAAAGATTAGGATGTCAATGCCGGAAAAGCCCAAAAACAGCCGTCTTTGACGGCTGTTTTTGGGAGGATAACAATCAATCGGTTCGAAACAGGGAAAACTCCATGGTGCAGGAGGGCTTGCCGCCCTCCATGGGGAAGAGAGTACCGAAGGAGGACAGGATATAATCAGTGCTGACCATCCGAAATTCCACCTCCGCGCCGGAGAAGCGGTGGTGATAGCTCCGATTGCCGCCCGCACTGGCGGGGCCGCCGCCCAGTTGGGTCAGTTCCTCGCACACTTCGTTGAGCTCGTCGGTGGAGATGCCATCCAGACCGTAGAGCAGGGACCATGCGGTATAGGCCATCTCCTCATAGGGGATGGTGGTCAGGGTATTACCCTCCACCTGCCGGGAGAAAGACACACCCATGAGCACGCCGTCCTCCACCGTCCACTGAAATTCCAGGGGCGGTGCGCTGTCGAACGAGTCAATGATGATCTGGTTAGGAGCACCGGGTTGGACAATATTCTCGAAGGTGCCGTCCACGGTCAGATGTTGGGTCAGGCTCTGCCCGCCTTGCAGGCGGAAGCGGGCGGTGTCGTTGTAGTTTTCCACAAACTGCTCCACCGTCAGCTTGCCCTGATGCCGGGGTGCCATGGCGTCATAGTGTCCGTTGACCAGTGCGATGATGCACCCTACGGACAGGATGGCCGCGGCGATGAGCTTGAGATAGCTCTTGGGAAAGTCCCAGTAAGAGTGACCCGGGCGGCTTCCGTCCCAGTAGGCCACCTCGTCCAGATCATAGTCCCAGCCCAGCCGGTTGCCCTTGTAGATCTG
>JAZNMM010000133.1:0-6942 GCA_045579605.1 Lawsonibacter sp. | reverse complement strand
TGCGAAAAATATTGCTGGAATCGGGGAACTTTCCCCATCGGCCATCGTCATAATGAGTGAACGTAAGTATGGAAAGGGGGGACCCGGTATGTCCTGTGAACGATATCTGGACCTGATCAGCGCACGACTGGACGGCGCGCTGACCAAGGAGGAAGAAGAGGAACTGATGCAGCATCTGGAGTGCTGCGCCCAGTGCCGGGCCATCGCCTGTGATCTGGAAGAGATGAGAGCGGCCTTTGCCGGGATACAGCCGGTGCAGCCGCCGGAGGAACTGAGCCGGGGCGTGATGGAGCGCATCCACACCCAGCGGATGGCCCAGCGGCGCAACATGGTGCGCCGGGTGGGCGGACTGGCAGCGGCGCTGGTGCTGTGCGCCGGACTGTATCCTATGCTGCGGGCCATGGCCCCCGCGGGACGGTCCGGAATGGTCATGGAGGCGGCGGACACCGCTGCTCCCGCGCAGCCGGCCCGGTATGCCGAGCAGGAGCCGGCGGCGGACGGAGCACTTATGGACACCGTCGGAGGCGCAGGGAAGACAAGCGGCGCGACCCAGTATGACCAGGCAGCTTCCCGGAACAGGGAGGAATATAAGTATTACTCTGCAACCCGGGCAAAGAAGAAGCTGCGGGTGAGTGACACGGACAGTCTGGGCAAGCCCGAGGCGTGGGTGCTGGACAGCGTGGACTCCCTGGAGGAATTCCTGACCCGGTTTGACCGGGAGGATCTGACTGATGCGGTGCAGGAATATGACGCGGACTTTTTCCGCACCGGCCGTCTGCTGGCGGTGGTGGTGCAGGAGCCCAGCAGCTCCATCACCCATGAGGTGACCGGACTGGATGAGGTGCAAGTGAGCGTAGAGTGCCGTGTGCCTGAGGCGGGGGACTGCGATATGGCCAGCTGGCTCATTCTGGTTGAGGGAGACGAATCCTTTGGCCCGGCCCGGACGCTGGCTGTGGAACTGACAAAGGAATAACAGGGGAGAAACGGAGTGCCGGAGGGTGCTCCGTTTTTCGTTTTTCTACTCTTTCGCGCATTAAATCGCGCATTTACATTTCCGTCAAAAAACTGTTGTGTTTTTTGGCGTTTTATTATATAATAACCAACAGCATGATATTGCCCCGGTTTTTCCGGTGCTTGTCGAGAAACACCCAAATGTAAGGAGTGGAATCAAGCATGAACAACTATTCGGTACAAAACATTCGCAACGTCTGCCTGCTGGGTCACGGTGGTAACGGAAAGACCGCCCTGGCGGAGAGCTTGCTTTACATGACCGGCGCCCTGGACCGCATGGGCAAGGCCGTGGATGGCAATACCGTGTGCGACTATGATGCGGAAGAGATCAAGCGCCAGATTTCCATTACCACCGCGGTGGCCCCTCTGGAGTACAAGGGTTGCAAGATCAACATTCTGGACACTCCGGGCAGTGCCGGCTTTGCCGGTGAAGTGGTGGCCGCCCTGCGTGCCGCCGATGCCGCCATTATTGTGTGTTCTGCCAAGGACGGTCTGTCCGTGGGTTTGGAGAAGGCGTGGAAGTACTGCGAAGAGCGCAATATGCCCCGCTTCATCTACATCTCCAAGACCGACGAGGATAACTCCGATTACAACGCCACCTTCAACGCCCTGCGTGAGCGCTACGGCAACAAGATCGCGCCTGTGGTCGTGCCCATCTGGGACGAGAACAAGAAGGTCACCGGCCTGATCGACGTGCTGAACAAGCGTGCCTATGAGATGCAGAACCTCAAGCGTGTGGAGATCGACGTGCCCGCCGGCAAGGACGAGGTCATTACTGAGTTCAACGATGCGCTGAAGGAGTCCGTGGCCGAGACCAGCGAGGAGTTCATGGATAAGTTCTTCTCCGGCGAGGACTTTACCTATGCCGAGATGATCACTGGTCTGCGCCAGGGCGTGCGGGAGCTGTCCCTGTTCCCCGTGCTGTGCGGCTCCGCTGTGAACTGCATGGGCTCTCTGATGCTGATGGACTACATTGTGGACCTGCTGCCCAACCCCATGGAGGGCAACTACCACAAGGCCACCCGCCAGGACGGCGAGAGCGAGGAGTTCGTGGTCTCCCCCGGCGGCGTGCCCACTGCATTCGTGTTCAAGACCGTGTCCGACCAGTACGGCAAGTACTCCTTCGTCAAGGTGCTCTCCGGTGAGATCACCCCCGACATGACGTTGGTCAACGCCCGCACCGGCGAGAACGAGAAGATCGGCCGCCTGTACGAGATGCGCGGCAAGAAGGCCACCGAGACCAAGCTGCTCTCCTGCGGCGACATCGGCGCCATCGGCAAGATGGAAAAGGTCAAGACAGGCGACACCCTGTGTGACAGCCGCAAGGTGGTCTCCCTGAAGGCGCTGCCCTTTGCCGAGCCCTGCTACCAGGTAGCCATTTCCCCCAAGACCCGCGGCCAGGAAGACAAGGTCGCCCAGGGTCTGGTTCGTCTGAACGAAGAAGATCCCACCTTCACCGTGGTCAACAACGCCGAGACCCGTCAGATGGTGCTGACCGCCGCCGGCGATATCCATGTTGACGTCCTCGTAGCTAAGCTGAAGAGCCGCTTCAATGTGGACGTGGAGCTGAAGGAGCCTCGCGTGCCCTATCGTGAGAAGATCCGCAAGACCGTGTCCAAGCAGGGTCGCCACAAGAAGCAGACCGGCGGCTCCGGTCAGTTCGGTGACGTGTGGATCCGTTTCGAGCCCAACTTCGACGAGGAGCAGATGGTCTTTGCCGAGGAAGTCTTTGGCGGCTCCGTGCCCAAGAACTACTTCCCCGCGGTGGAGAAGGGTCTGCGTGAGGCCTGCGTCCATGGTCCGCTGGCCGGCTATCCCGTGGTCAACCTGAAGGCCGTGCTGTATGATGGCTCTTACCATCCCGTGGACTCCTCCGAAATCGCGTTTAAGACCGCTGCCCAGCTGGCCTACAAGGCCGCTATGCCCGAGGCCAACCCCGTGCTGATGGAGCCGGTGGGCGAGCTGAAGGTGACCGTGCCCGACAGCTACATGGGCGACGTGATCGGCGATCTGAACAAGCGCCGTGGCCGTGTGATGGGTATGACTCCCACCGACGACGGCGAGCAGGTCATTGAGGCCGAGGTGCCCATGGCCGAGATGATGACCTACACCATTGACCTGCGTGCCATGACCCAGGCCCGTGGTTCCTTCACCTTCCACTTCGTGCGCTACGAGGATTGCCCCCCTGCAGCTCAGCAGAAGGCAATTGAAGCAGCCAAGGCGATGGAAGAGGAATAATGCTTCAACGAAAACGGCTCCCCGACAGGGGAGCCGTTTTTTGCGGGGCAAGCCTCGTAGCAAGGCCGCAAGGGCGGGCCGGCGCTTTTGCGCCGTAAATTTCCGGCAGGAGCCGGGAATTGCGCAGGGCGAATTCACTTCGCCCGAGCATTAGAATATAAAGGGGCCCCGCCGGCACAAGTGCCGGTGGGAACGGATTGCCCCCCTGCAGCTCAGCAGAAGGCAATTGAAGCCGCCAAGGCGATGGAAGAGGAATAATGCTTCAACGAAAACGGCTCCCCGACAGGGGAGTCGTTTTTTGCGGGGCAAGCCTCGTAGCAAGGCCGCAAGGGCGGAACGGCAAGCGCCTTGTGTGGAGAGAGAAAGTGTGGTATGCTTGGGGAAAAGAACGGAAAGGAGCGGTGCGCGGTGGGAGAGCACAGGAAGCGCCCGGTGTGCGGGCGTTTTGCGCCCAGTCCCAGCGGACGCATGCATCTGGGCAACGTGTGGGCCGGCCTGCTGGCATGGCTGTCCGCCCGGAGCGAGGGTGGGCGCATGGTGCTGCGGCTGGAGGATTTGGACCCCGACCGCTGCCGCCCGGAGTACTGCCGGCAGGTCATGGAGGACCTGGAGTGGCTGGGGCTGGACTGGGACAACGAGCCGGTGTACCAGAGTGAGCGCACGGAGCTCTATGAGCAGGCGTTTGAGCGCCTGGAGGAAATGGGACTGATATACCCCTGCTACTGTACCCGGGCTGAGCGGCTGGCGGCCAGCGCTCCTCACCGCAGCGACGGCGTGGCGGTGTACGACGGACGGTGCCGCAGGCTGACCGAAGAGCAGCGGCGGGAACTGGAACAAAGCCGCCGCCCGGCGTGGCGGGTGGCGGTGTCGGAGGAGGAGATCGCCTTTGAGGACCGGTGCCAAGGACGGTTTGCCCAGCGGCTGGATGAGGCGTGCGGGGACTTCATCCTGCGCCGCTCCGACGGCGTATATGCCTATCAGCTGGCGGTGGTGGTGGACGACGCACGGATGGGGGTGACCCAGGTGGTGCGGGGAGAAGACTTGCTGGACTCCACGCCCCGGCAGATCTGGCTGGCCCGGACACTGGGGTTGCAGGAGCCGGAGTACGCTCATGTGCCTCTGCTGGTGGCGGCGGATGGACGCCGGCTGGCCAAGCGGGACCGGGATTTGGAGCTGGGACAGCTGCGGCAGCTGTGTTCCGCGCCGGAACTGGTGGGCCGGCTTGCGGTTTTGGCGGGGCTGATCCCGGATTATGAGCCTATGACCCCCAGCCAGCTTGTGCCTCTGTTTTCCTGGGACAAGGCGCCCCAAAGACCCATTGTCGCGCCGGATAGTGCCAGCTTTACAAAATAAAACACAGCCCGGAACTGTAGGTTCCGGGCTGTGTTTTTGTTTGGGATCAGCGCTGGAGGGTCTGGGCCCAGGCGGAGTACTTCTCCACTTTTTCATCGCACTCGGCCTTATTGGCGCCGTTGGCGAGGATATAGACCTTGACTTTGGGCTCGGTGCCCGAGGGGCGGACGATGAGGCTGGTGCCGTCGGCCATTTCGTAGCGCAGGACGTTGGAACCGGACAGCTCCATGGTGTCCGGTTTACCGCAGGAGGTGCAGACCACGCTGCCGTCCTGATAGTCCTTGCGCTGGGACACCTCCACGCCGGCGATTTGGGCCGGGG
This sequence comes from Lawsonibacter sp., assembly GCA_045579605.1. Lineage (GTDB taxonomy): Bacteria > Bacillota > Clostridia > Oscillospirales > Oscillospiraceae > Lawsonibacter. The sequence goes on along the minus strand of JAZNMM010000133.1, from coordinate 2,019 downwards.
GCTGGCTGCGCAGGTCGTTCATCAGGTCGGCCATCTTCTTCAGACCGTCCAGACCGGGCATGACCAGGTTGAGGGTGCGCTCGTTATAATAACCGTACTTGGTGTACAGGGACTGGAGGGCGTCGTACAGGGTCATACCCTGGGCGGCATACCAGGCGGCCATCTCGGTGAGCAGGAGGGAGGCGGTAACGGCGTCCTTGTCCCGGACGAAGCTGCCCAGCATGTAGCCGAAGGACTCCTCGTAGGAGAAGATGACGTTGCCCTCGCCGGACTGCTCCAGCTGGTCCTTTTTCTGGGCCAGGAACTTGAAGCCGGTAAAGGTGTCGTAGCAGGCAAGGCCGTTCATTTCGGCCACCTTGCGGGCCATTTCGGTGGTGACGATGGTCTTCAGAGCCACCGGCTTTTCGGGCAGCTTGCCCGAGCGCTTCATGGCACCAATGAGGTAGTCCAGCAGCAGAACGCCTGTCTGGTTGCCGGAGATGACGGTGAATTCGCCGTTGCCGGTGTTTACCATGATGCCCACGCGGTCGGCGTCCGGGTCGGAGCCGAGGATGAAGTCTGCGCCTTCCTTGCGGGCGATGTCCACCGCCAGATAGAAGCCCTCCGGGTTTTCCGGGTTGGGGGAGACCACGGTGGGGAAGTTGCCGTCGATGACCATCTGCTCGGGCACACAGATGACGTTTTTGAGGCCGAGGCGGCGCAGCGCCTCGGGAATGAGCTTGTGGCCGGTGCCGTGGAAGGGGGTGAAGACCATTTTGAAGTCGTCGGCCACCTTGGCCACCACGGCCGGGTCGTTGGCCTGGGCCATGACGTGGGAGAGGAACTTTTCGTCCGTCTCCTGGCCCATGAGGACGATTTTGCCCTGAGCCAGTGCGGTGTCATAGTCCATGGTCTTGACGCTGGAGAACACGTCCAGCTCGCCCATCATGCGGGCCACTTCGTCTGCGTGATGGGGGGGAAGCTGGGCGCCGTCCTCCCAGTAGACCTTGTAGCCGTTGTACTCCTTGGGGTTGTGGCTGGCGGTGACGTTGATACCAGCGATACAGCCGTATTCCCGCACGGCGAAAGACAGCTCGGGCGTGGGACGCAGGGACTCGAACAGGCGCACGGGGATGCCGTTGGCGGCCATGACACAGGCGGCCTCCCGGGCAAACAGATCGGAGTTGTTGCGGCAGTCAAAGCACACGGCCACGCCCCGGGCCACGGCTTGGGCACCCTCGGCAAGAATGACCTGGGCGAAGGCCTGAGTGGCGTGACGGATGACATGGACATTCATCCGGTACAGGCCCACCCCCATGGTGCCCCGCAGACCGGCGGTGCCGAAGCTCAGCTGGTCAAAGAAGCGGGATTCGATCTCCTTATCGTCGGAGCGAATGGCCTCCAGCTCCGCCTTTTCGGACGGACTGAGGGAGGGAGAGGACAGCCATTGTTCATATGTGGCGTGATAGGACATGATGCAACCTCCGTTTCAAATGGTTTGGATACGAATATTATAGCATATCCAGGTACACAGGTCCACCGGAATTTGCCATTTATTTGTGGTAAGCAGAGCCTTCATTGATTTTGAAGGCGCGGTAGACCTGCTCCAGCAGCATGACCCGGGCCAGATGGTGGGGAAAGGTCATGGGGGACATGGACAGACGCACCTGGGCCTGCTGCTTGATAGACGGGGCCAGTCCGTAGCTACTGCCGATGAGAAAGACCAGATGCTTTGCGCTGTTCTGCTCGCAGGAGCGGACCAGACGGGCCAGGTCCTCGCTGGAGTGAGGCTTGCCTTCGATGCACAGGGCTACCACAAAGGGGTTGGGAGGGAGCTTGGCGCGGATGGCCTGGGCTTCCTTTACCAGTGCACCTTCGATCTGACTGCGGGAGGGGGCTTGGGGGAGCTTTTCCTCCGGCAGCTCGGTGAGGGTGAGCTTGCAGCAGCCGCCAAGTCGCTTGGTATATTCGCCCACGGCATCCATATAAAAGGGCTCTTTCAGCTTGCCCACACACAGGATATGTACACTCAGCATAGGG
>JAZNMM010000132.1:0-5155 GCA_045579605.1 Lawsonibacter sp. | reverse complement strand
ACCTGAGAGGGGGTGTCCACCTGGATGTTCAGTCCGGTCTTGATGCCCGGACCCACCACCAGCGGCTGCTTTCCCGTCACCTTCATGACGCCCGTGTGCACCGAGTTAAACACCGGGGGCACCACCGAGGAAATGATGCAGTCCCGCAGATCGGACACCTTCACGCCGAACAGGTCCAGCATATTTTTGATCTCCACGGCGTACTGGTCGGAGGTCTTGACCCGCTCGGTGGCAATGCGGGCCTCAAAGACGATCTTATCATCCTGAAGCACGCCGATGACAATGTTGGTATTGCCGATATCGATAGCAAGCAGCATAACCACCGCTCCTTTGGAAAATTATCGTTTAAACACCTTCAGCAGGGCTTTCCCGATGACGGTGACCAAAATCAGTGCCACGATGGCCTCCAGCACGCCCGTGCCGGTGACCACACCCATCACGAAGTTAAAAAAGGCCTCCATAGCGATGTTCTTGGCTTCGGCGTACTCTGCCCGGAACAGGAACAGGATGCTGAACATCACCGTCACGGTGTTGGTCATGGAGCCCACAAAGCCAACCACAGGCAGCGCGATATAATCACTGGCCCGCAGCTTTTTCAGTCCGATCCACAGCCAGCCGGCTACCACCCCGATGAGGATGCGGCAGCCCACGCTGACCCACACCGCCTTCACCGCGCCCACAAGCCCCGTGGTGCTGAGAAAAGGTGAAAAACACATGGAGGTGGCCACGGGGGCAATTGTGTTGCTGATGAGCGAGCACACACCGAACACGCCACCCAAAAGCCCTCCGGCCGTGGGTCCAAGCAGAACCGCCCCGATGATGACCGGGATGTGGGTAGTGGTGGCCTTGATGACGGGAGAAATCGGGATCAATCCCAACGGCGTGTTGGCCAGCAACACAACAATGGCTGCCATCATGGCCACGGCGACCATCCAGCGGGTACCCCTGGTTTTTTGTTTCATATTCAATTCCCTCCTGCTGTCACTCCTCTCAAGGAGGATGCAACGCAATCTGTCCCGAAACCCTTCGGGCGGCTCTATTATACAGGAACGCCGCCGGGATTTCAACATTTACGCCGGAAGTATCTTCATTTATTCTGCCCCATGATACCATTGGTCAGAACTTATGCCCCACTTCTTTACAGCCTACGCTGCATTTGATATAATAATGCAAACAAATCCCACAAGGGAGGACCAGAACATGCTGAAGGGAAAATCTGTCCTGCTGGGGGTCACCGGGGGCATCGCCGCTTACAAGGCCGCGTATCTTGCCTCCGCGCTGGTCAAGCAGCACGCCCACGTGCAGGTCATCATGACCCAAAACGCCGCCCAGTTCATCACCCCGCTCACCTTTGAGCAACTCACGGGCAACAAGTGTCTCACCGACACCTTTGACCGCAACTTCGTCCATCAGGTGGAGCACATCGCCGTGGCCGACCGGACCGACCTTGTGATCATCGCTCCGGCCACCGCCAACGTATGCGCCAAGCTGGCCCACGGGCTGGCGGACGACATGCTGACCACCACGGTGCTGGCCTGCCGCTGTCCCAAGCTCATTGCCCCGGCCATGAACACCAATATGTACGAAAACCCGGTCACCCAAGATAATCTGGACCTTCTGCGCCGGTATGGCTGGCAGGTGATCGGCCCGGCCAGCGGCCGTCTGGCCTGCGGCGCGGTGGGTGCGGGCAAGCTGCCCGAGCCGGAGCTGCTGCTGGAGCATATCCTCCACGCCATTGCTCTGCCCCACGACCTTGCCGGCAAAAAGGTGCTGGTCACCGCCGGTCCCACTCAGGAGGCGCTGGACCCGGTACGCTACCTCACCAACCACTCCTCGGGCAAAATGGGCTACGCCCTGGCCCGCATGGCGGCCTACCGGGGCGCCCAGGTAACCCTGATCTCCGGCCCCACCGCGCTGGAGCCCCCCGCTTTCGTGGACACGGTGTCCATCGTCTCCGCCACCGACCTGTACCGGGAGGTGACCGCCCGGGCCGCCGATGCCGACTTTATCTTCAAGGCCGCCGCCGTGGCAGACTACACCCCTGCCGATTACAGTGACAACAAGATCAAGAAAAAGGAGGGCGACCTGTCCATCCCACTCAAGCGCACCCAGGATGTGCTCAAGCAGCTGGGTGAGGACAAGCGCCCCGGTCAGATCATCTGCGGCTTCTCCATGGAGACGGAGAACATGGTGGAAAACAGCCGTGCCAAGCTGGAAAAGAAGGCCATCCACATGATCGCCGCCAACAACCTGAAGGTGGAGGGCGCAGGCTTTGGTGTTGACACCAACGTGATGACCCTCATCACCGCCGATGAATGTGTGGAGCTACCCCTGATGAGCAAGGAGCAGGTGGCGCTTGCCATTCTGGACAAGGCGCTTGAGCTTTCCGAGAAAAACTGAATGCAATATAAAACGACCCGCACGCGGCGTTCCGCGTACGGGTCGTTGTCATTGTTGGAAAATCGGTCAACCCCAGGTCTCTCTGGCATAGGCCTCCAGCTCGGCGTGGAAGGCCGGGTGGGCGATGGAGATCATGGCCTGGGCACGCTCGCGCAGGGACAGGCCGGACAGCTTGACCACGCCGTATTCCGTGGCCACATACTGGATCATGGTGCGCGGTCCGGACACCACGCTGCCACCGGGAATGAAGGGCACGATGTTGGACTTGAGGTTGCCCTCCTTATCCGTGCGGGCGGCATTCAGGCAGATAAAGCCCTTACCCCCTTGAGAACGGAACGCACCCTCCAGAAAGTCCAGCTGGCCGCCGATGCCGGACAGCTGGCGTTTGCCTGCGGACTCGGCATTCTCCTGTCCCATCAGGTCCAGCTGCACGCCGCCCATGATGCCGATGAAGTTGCTCATTTTGCTCATGCGCTCGGGAGAGTGGATATAATCCACATCGCCGGGATGGAAGATGCCCGGCTCTGCGTCCAGCCAATCGTACAGTTCCTGAGAGCCCATGGCCAGATTCCAGCTGGACAGGCCCTTGTCGATCTCCTTGCAGCCGTTGGTCAGCTTGCCTGCCCGGTACAGCGCCATAAACGCATCGCTGATGGTACCCGTCCAGCAGCCCAGGTCCTTCAAATCGGACTCGGCCAGCATGTTGGCCACAGCAAAGGGCACGCCACCCACACCCAAGGACAGCACCGCGCCGTCGGGGATCTCGTTGACCACCAGTCTGGCGATCTTCATATCGATCTCACTGGCTGCCTTGTAGGTGCGGGTGGGCAGGGGTTCATGCTCCCCTTCCACGATGTAGTCAGCCTCGGACAGATGGACCCGGTGGGAACCGTCCACGCCCTGCAGCCGGGGCAGCTTCTCATTGATCTCAAAGATGACGGTGCGGGCGTTTTCAAAGATGGTGCGCCAGGCGTAGTTGGAGATGCCCAGACCGCAGTAGCCCTTGTCATCGGGGGTAGAGACAGGGACAAAGGCCACGTCCACCTTGATGTGGTGGCGGTACAGGTCGGGCAGAGAACGCAGGATCATGGGCATGAACTGCACCAGACCGCGGCTTTGCAGCTTGCGTTCATAGTCACCGATGTGCCAGCTGTAGTAATGGAAGCTGGTCTGCTCCGGGTCGCACTCCACCACCTCAACGCGGGGACGGATCACAAGGCCGCCCCGGATCTTTACGTCGGCCAGTTCCCCCTTGCGTGCGGCCAGTGCCCTGTCCAGCAGCTCGGGATAGCCACCACCGAAGCCGTAATCCACCCAGTCCCCGGACTGCACGGCCTTGACCGCCTGCTCGGGGGTGACATATTTATTTCGAAACTCGTTACACATGGTACCTTCCTCCTGTATCTTCCCTTGCCCCAAAGGGCATTTGCGTTCTTCTGGATTTTACCACACTCCCCGGGAAAAAGCGATACATTTCCCCCTTTTTCTTGCACCCATCCCTGTAAACTGATAAAATAGTAAAAACAACACTTGCTGGAGGCTGTTATGAATTACCGAAAGGACAAATACGGCAACCAAATCTCCATTCTGGGCTACGGCTGTATGCGTTTCACCCAGACCATGGGCCGCATCGACTTGCAAAAGGCCGAAAGGGAGATCATGACCGCCTACGAGGCCGGGGTGAACTATTTTGACACCGCCTACGTCTACCCCGGCAGTGAGGCTGTGCTGGGTGAGATCCTGGAGCGCAACGCCATCCGGGACAAGGTGTATATCGCCACCAAGCTGCCCCATTACCTCATCCGCAGCGCCGAACGGCTGGAAGCTCTGTTTCAGGAGCAGCTGCAGCGCCTGCGCACCGACCACATTGACTATTATCTCATGCATATGCTCACCGATGTGGATACATGGGAACGCATGAAGGGACTGGGCGTGGACAAATGGCTGGAGGAGAAAAAGAAGTCCGGCGCCATCCGGCAGGTTGGCTTCTCCTACCACGGCAACACGGATATGTTCTGCAAACTGGTAGACGCTTACGATTGGGACTTCTGTCAGATTCAATATAACTACATGGACGAACACTCCCAGGCCGGCCGCCGTGGCCTGCACTACGCCAACGGGAAGGGCCTGCCCGTGGTCATTATGGAGCCCCTGCGGGGCGGGAAGCTGGTCAACCGCCTGCCCGAGGAAGCAAAACGCATCTTTGCCGACCACCCCCTCAGGCACTCCCCCGCCCAGTGGGCCCTGCGTTGGCTGTGGGATCAGCCAGAGGTGACGTGCGTGCTGTCCGGAATGAACAGCGTGGACATGGTGCGGGACAACTGCGCCACCGCCTCCAACGCCGCCGTGGGCGATCTGGGCCCGGCCGAAGAAGAGATGCTCGCCCGGGTGGTGTCCACCATCAATGCCAAAATGAAGGTGGGCTGCACCGGCTGTGGATACTGCATGCCCTGCCCCAAAAACGTGGACATTCCGGGCACCTTTGCCGCTTACAACCGCAAGTACACCGAGGGCAAGCTGCGTGCACTCGTTGAATACGCCATGTGCACCGCCTTCCGCAAGACCTCCACCGCCGCCTCCAACTGCGTGGGCTGCGGCAAGTGCGAGGCCCACTGCCCCCAGAGCATTCCCATCCGCAGCTGTCTGAAAGACGCGCAAAGGGAATTGGAGGGTCCTCTCTACCGGGTGGTACGCAAGGTGGCATCCACTTTTGTCCGCTTTTGACACTCAGCATATCTCTTGTGGCCTCTTTTCT
>JAZNMM010000131.1:0-2646 GCA_045579605.1 Lawsonibacter sp. | reverse complement strand
GAATTCCATGCCGATGAACAGGCACTGACGGAACTGATTTTGGATGTGCTTTACGAAAAAGAAAAGTGACACAGCAACCGGCGATGGAAATGTGCTCCTTCGCCGGTTGCTCTGTCCTGTGCATCGAAATGCAAGTGCGCGTGTAACCAGATGACTGCAATGAAAGGGGGAGGCTCTGTGTGTCGTAAATACAAGTGGCTGCTATGGGCGCTGTTTGCCGGGTGGACGTTGATGATCTTTACCCGCTCCATGCAGTCTGCACCGGCGTCGGATCATGAAAGCGCTGTAATATTGGAGCTGCTCAATCGAATTCTGCCAGGGGAGTTCACCATGCATCAGGTTCGCAAAGCGGCGCATTTTGCAGAGTTTGCGGTGTTGGGTGTGTTGGCGCAGCTGTTGTTTGGCGGTTTTTGCCGGACAGGAAGAGCCGGTGTGGTGTTTTCTGTGGTTGCGGGATTGATTATCGCGTTGTGTGATGAGACGGTCCAGTTGTTTGTGGAGGGGCGAAGTGGGCAGGTCAAGGATGTGTGGCTGGACCTGCTTGGTGCGATCACCGGTGCGTTGATTACCTTTGCCGCACGAGCCCTTACACGCAGAAAGAGATCGGGTCAATAGACCATACACCCGGAAGGCATCGACTTCCGGGTGTATTGTCGTTTGTGAACGCCTGATCCGCTTAAGCAAGAATTATTTCTTTACATTTCACGTAAACTTGTCTATAATGAAGCCGAACAAAGAAATCCAGATTTGGTTATCATCGGCAGGCAGAACGATAAAATCACGCCCGCCGGTACGTACATAATCAAACAGCTATTTCTTTGCCGAAAAATACATATCAGAGAGGCGGAACAAACATTATGCTGAGTAACAAGATTGCTGTCATTACCGGCGCCGGCGCCGGCATTGGCGAGGCGACTGCCCGTATCTTCGCGCGCGAGAATATTGAGGGCATTGCCATTGTGGACTACAACTACGAGGCGGCCTGCAAGGTAGCCGAGAGTCTGGGCGACAAGGCCATCGCCGTCAAGTGCGACATCTCCAAGTGGGAGGATGTTGAGGCGGCTTCCAAGCAGATCCTGGAGCGTTTCGGTCGTGTGGACATCCTGGTCAACAACGCCGGCATCACCCGGGACAAGATGTTCCATAAGATGGAGATTGACCAGTGGCTGGCCGTTATCAACACCAACCTGAACGGTACCTTCTACTGGTGCCATGCCCTGATCAACTCCATGCGTGAGCAGGGCTACGGCCGTATCATCAACATCAGCTCCGCCTCCGTGCGCGGCATCGTGGGCCAGACCAACTACGCCGCCACTAAGGCCGCTATGGAGGGCTTTACCAACTCTCTGGCCAAGGAAGTGGGTGCCAAGGGCATCACCGTCAACTGTGTGGCTCCCGGCGCCACCAAGACCGCTATGTACGATGCCGTGCCCGAAGCCGTTTACAACGCTATGGTGGAGTCCAACCCCATGAAGCGTCTGGGCAAGCCCGAGGAGATCGGTGAGGTCATCGCCTTTGTGGCCAGCGAGCGCGCCTCCTATCTGAACGGCCAGTGGATCCTGGTCAACGGCGGCAAGTAATACATAGTTTATACCCGGGAAGCCCGGTCAATTGCCGGGCGAGCCAATGGTCCTCAGCGGATGATCGGCATTTGCAAGGAGGTCAAGCTATGGACACTATTTACATCACCGGCCATCGCAATCCGGATACGGATTCCATCGTGTCTGCCATGGCGTACGCGGCGCTGAAAAACGCGTTGGGTGACCGCCGCTATCAGGCCGCCCGTCTGGGCCAGATCAGCGACGAGACCCAGGCGGTGCTGGATCGGTTTGGGGTGCAGCCCCCCATGCTGATCAACAACCTGCGCACCCAGGTGCAGGATCTGGACTACGACACCCCACCCATTCTCTCACCCGCCGCTACCGTCAGTCGGGCGTGGCAAATGATGCAGGACGAGGGGTTTGCGGTACTGCCTGTGGCCAATGAGGACGGCACCATCTGCGCAATGATTTCCTCGGGAGACATTGCTAACAACGATGTGGCCTCCGTACATGACCCCTATATGTCCGCTCTGCCCGTGTTCAACCTGCTGTCCGTGTTGGAGGGGCGCGTGCTCAATGAGAGCGGAGAGATGAAGGATATCATCTCCGGTGAGGTGACTATCGCCCTGCCCACCGGGCGGGAGCACCTGATCTTCTCCAAGCGGGACAGCATCGTAGTGTGCGGCGACCAGCCTGACATGATCCGCCGGGCCATGGAGCTGAACGTCAACTGTGTGATCGTCTGTCAGGCGGAGGTGGAGCAGTCCCTGCTAGACATGAAGACGGAGACCGTGGTCATCTCCACTCCCTTTGACGCCTACCGCGCGGTCCGCCTAATCTGCAATGCTGTGCCCATCGGCGGTATCTGCGATCACCGGGAGGAGATCGTCAGCTTCCATCTGGAGGACTACATAGATGACGTGCGCAATACCGTGCTGGAAAGCCGGTTCCGCGCCTATCCCATTCTGGACGAGAAGGAACGGGTAGTAGGCACCCTGTCCCGCTACCATCTGCTGCGCCCCCGGCGCAAGCAGGTGATCCTGGTGGACCACAACGAGTTCGCCCAGTCTGTGGTGGGGCTGGAGCAGGCGGAGATCCTTGAAAT
>JAZNMM010000130.1:0-23570 GCA_045579605.1 Lawsonibacter sp. | reverse complement strand
CCGCTGGTGGATACATTGGCACCCTGATGGCCAACCTTGATGCTGTTCAAAGAACAATACTGCTTGTCGGTACAATGGTATGCGCAGCTGGTTACGCTGCATTCGATGCTGGGGTTTGCATTTTTCTGATCCATTTTTCTTCCTCCTTTATGGGTCTGAGGATAGTATGGAGAGATCAACGATGATTTATTCGTCAAAGTGATGGCAGATTCACCTGTGCGCATATAATGTGGAAGAGGTGATCAAAATTGGATTTAAAAAACAATAAAATTACAGTGGGGGAATTACTGGACAATCCCAAGGCAAAGGCTGTACTGACCAGACGGTTTCCCCTTGTCATGAAAAAACAGCTGACAGGGGCAGCGCGTACAGTAACTCTTGAGCAACTGACGGCATTCCTCAGTGCGTTTTTACCTGCCGGAGTGATCAACGATACATTGAGAGAATTGAAAAACCTATAAAAGAAAGGCGGTGGAGATCCACCGCCTTTTGCTATATGGGTAGTTTTTTATTTGAAGAACTGCTGGGTAAATGCTCGGGCGGTGGGGGTGGCAGCCAGTCCACCTGTTCCGGTTTCCCGCAGTGCGGTGGGCAGACAATCGCCTACAGCACGCATGGCATCGATTACCTCGTCACAGGGTATTGCGGAGGTAATACCTGCCAATGCCATCTCGGAGCAGGACAAGGCATTCATAGCGCCGATGACGTTGCGCTTGACACAGGGGACCTCCACCAGACCGCCTACCGGGTCGCACACCAGTCCCAGCAGGTTTTTCACCGCCATGGCACAGGCGTGGACCATCTGTTCCGGTGTACCGCCCTGGAGAAAGACCAGCGCGGGAGCGGCCATGGCGGCGGCAGAGCCGATTTCGGCCTGACAGCCGCCCTCCGCGCCGGCAATACTGGCCCGATGGGCGATGACCATGCCAAAGCCGGCGGCGATATACAGCGCCTGTATCAGTTGCTCCCGGGTGGCGCCGAACTGCCGGGCGTAGGGCAGAAGTACCGCGGGCAGTACGCCGCAGGCCCCGGCTGTGGGGGCGGCTACAATGCGCTTCATGCAGGCGTTGCATTCACCCATGCGCAGGGCCCCCGCCATCACTTCGGACAGGAACGGGCCGCACAGGGGCGTACCCGTGGCGGCGTAGTCGGCCATTTTGCCGCCGTCGCCGCCGGACAGCCCGCTGGCAGGGCGGTCGCCGGGGCGGGAGCCGGCGTCCGCCTGCTCCATGGCATCCAGCAGGGTGTTCATTTTGGCAAGGGACTGCTCCCGGGTGATGTCCTGCTTGCGGCAGTCGCTTTCCAGAATATGCTCCCACAGGGGGAGGCCGGAAGCGTCTGTATCCAGGAGCATTTGTTCCAGAGATTCAAAGTCGATCATGGTTGGTCCACCATCCCTTCGGGAGTGTAGCGGGTGACCCGCAGAATGCCGGGCAGGGCGCGGATCTCCTCCGCCGCCCGCTCAAAGATGGGCTGGTCGCTTTCGATGACCATGACGGCGCTCTCCCCCCGTCCGTCCCGGTTGAGCTGGAGGGTGGCCACGTTGAGCCCGCGCCGGGCCAGTACGCCGGTGACCTGACTGACACAGCCGGGCTGGTCGGTGTTGTGCACCACCAGAGTGGGCAGATCACCGCTGAAGGAGCAGGGCAGTCCGTCCACCTGAAATACTTTGATGCGGCCACCGCCCAGAGAGGAGGCGGCAACTTCCAGTTGATCGCCCCGGGTGCTTTCCAATTGGATGAGCACGCTGTTGGGATGGGTATCCCGGAGGGTGACGGACTCAAAGGTGAACGCCAGCCCCTGCTCCTTTGCCAGAGCAAAGCTGTCCGGAACACGCGCGTCGTCCGGGGCGAAGCCCAGCAGACCGGCGATGAGGGCCTGGTGGGTGCCGTGGCCCTTGCCGGTGGAGTCGAAGGAGCCGTGGAGCATCAGCCGGGCCTTTGCGGGGGCTTGCCCCAGCAGAGCCCGGGCCATGGCACCGATGCGCACGGCCCCGGCGGTGTGGGAGCTGGAAGGGCCCACCATAATGGGGCCGAGAATGTCAAAGAGGTTCATAGTGTGCTCCTTTCAGGAGATATCACGCTTCGCCTGCTCGCGACGCGCGGCTTTCTTCCGACTCGGGCTTGAAACAGCCGCGTTGCACTTCGGTTTCGCGCCCTCGCTTCAGTCCATCCGCGCTGCTCGCGACAGCTCAGACGCTTAAGAGATGTCAGCCAGATCCAGATATTTATATCCGTTTTCCGCAATGTGGTTCTTGCGGCCCTGCAGGTCGTCGCCCAGGAGCAGGTCAAACACATAGGCGGTGCGCTCCACATCCTCGGGCATGACCTTGATCAGTCGGCGGGTGTCCGGGCTCATGGTGGTCATGGCCATCATGTCCGCGTCGTTTTCACCCAGACCCTTGGATCGCTTGATCTCGCACTTTTTGCCGGCCAGCTCGCCGTTGATGATGTCGTTTTTTTCCTTGTCGGAATAGGCGAACCAGGTCTTTTCCTTGTAGTTGATCTCGTACAGGGGGGACTCGGCAATATACACATAGCCCTCGTTGATGAGGGTGGGGGTCAGACGGTAGAGCATAGCAAGGATCAGGGTGCGGATCTGGAAGCCGTCCACATCGGCGTCGGTACAGATGATGATCTTGTTCCAGCGCAGATTGGCAAGGTTGAAGACGGCCAGATCTTTGACGTGCTTGCCCGTCACTTCCACGCCGCAGCCCAGCACCCGAATCAGGTCGGTGATAATGTCGCTTTTGAAAATGCGGGCGTAGTCGGCCTTGAGGCAGTTGAGGATCTTGCCCCGCACGGGCATGATGCCCTGAAATTCCGCGTCACGGCTGAGCTTGACGCTGCCCAGAGCGGAGTCGCCCTCCACGATATACAGCTCCCGGCGTTCCACATCCTTGGTGCGGCAGTCCACAAACTTCTGCACCCGGTTGGTGGCGTCCATAGCGCCGGTCAGTTTGACCTTGGTGGTGATGCGCTGTTTCTCCGCCGACTCACGGGAGCGTTTGTTGATGAGCACCTGATCGGCAATTTTCTGGGCCTCGGCGGGGTTTTCGATGAAGTAGACCTCCATCTGGGCCCGCAGGAACTCGGCCATGGCCTCCTGAATGAACTTGTTGGTGATGGCCTTTTTGGTCTGGTTGGCGTAGCTGGCCTCGGTGGAGAAGTTGTTGCTGACCAGAATGAGGCAGTCCCGGATATCGTCCCAGCTGGGCTTGGACTCGTTTTTCTGGTACTTGTTCTGCTGGCGCAGATAGTTGTCCAGGGCGGCGACCATGGCGGTGCGGGTGGCCTTTTCCGGCGCGCCGCCGTGCTCCAGCCAGGAGGAGTTGTGGTAGTGGTCGATGAGTTGGGTCTTGTTGGAAAAGCACAGGCTGACTGACAGGCTGACCTTGTATTCGGGCAGGTCGGCCCGGTCCCGGCCCCGGCGCTCAGACTGCCAGAACACCGGCTGGGTGAGGGCGTCCTCCCCGGCCAGTTGGCTGACATACTGGCGGATACCGTCTTCATAGAGGTATTCGGTGGTCTCGAACTTACTGCCTACCTGGCGGCGCAGCAGGAAGCTGACCCCTCCGTTGACCACCGCCTGCCGGCGCAGCATCTCGTCCAGCGCCTCCACGCTCACGTTTACGTCGGTAAACACGGTGCGGTCGGGCTTCCAGCGGATGGTGGTGCCCGTCTTTCTGCCCCGGTCGGTGGATTCCTTTTTCATCTCGCCCACCGGCTCGCCCTTCTCAAAGTGCAGGGAGTACTTAAAGCCGTCCCGCCAGATGGTGGCATCCATATATTCCGAGGCATACTGGGTGGCGCAGGTGCCCAGACCGTTGGTGCCCAGAGAGCTGGAGTAGTTGCCGCCGTCGTTGTTGGAATACTTGGAGCCGGCGTACATCTCGCAGAAGATCAGCTTCCAGTTGTAGGTCTGCTCTTTCTCGTTCCAGTCCACCGGGCAACCGCGGCCGTTGTCCTCCACCTGAAAGGAGCCGTCCTCAAAGCGGGTGAGGACGATCTGCTTGCCGTAGCCCTCCCGGGCCTCGTCGATGGAGTTGGTCAAAATCTCAAACACCGCGTGGGTACAGCCCTCCAGACCGTCCGAACCGAAGATGACGGCCGGGCGCAAACGCACACGGTCGGCACCCTTCAGGGCGGAGATGGATTGGTTGTCATAGACGGGTTTCTTCTGTGCCATAGTGCAATTACCTCACTTGCGGGAAGGTGATAAAAATACAGGATAATGATACCATATTTTGTGTGCAAAAGTCAAGAAAATGCGCATATCTTGCAATTTGGACGAAAAAACCGCCCCGCAGCAGAACTGCGGGGCGGTGTATGGACAATGGGGGCTTAGAAGTACTTCTTGACGCCCTCGGTGGCGAGGGACTCGTCGTCGCTAATGGTGACGGTGAACTTGATGCCGTTTTTCTCGGAGAAGGCGTTCAGCCAGTCCAGGAAGTTCTCGGTCTCCAGGTTGCAGTCGCCGCCGGCGATCTTGGTGAGGCTGTCAATAAACACGTGGGTAATATCGTAATTGCCCGCGTACAGGCCGCTGACAAAGCCCTTGAGGGCGGTGTAGCTGGCGATGTCATACTCGCTGGCCTCCACCAGACGGATCTGATAATGGATATCAAAAGTGAGCTTTTCGCCCTTTTCAATGCAAATGACGTTGCCGTGCTCGGTCTGGACGGCAGAGTTGATGAGGTCGATCATCTGCTTCGTCTTGCCGGAGCCCTTCTTGCCCATGATTACTCTGACCATGTGTATCACTCCTTACGATAGTAAACTGGTTGGGTGGGTACCACCCGTTCCATGGTAACACTTTACCATATCACAGCAAAGTTTTCAACCGTGTAGCTGTAAAAATTTTGGAAACAATCACAATCTGGCTTCCAGCTCGGCTTTGCGGTCCTCGTAGCCGGGCTTGCCCAGCAGGGCAAACATGTTTTTCTTGTAGGCCTCCACGCCGGGCTGGTCGAAGGGGTTGACCTGCAGCAGGTAGCCGGACAGGCCGCACACATACTCGAAGAAGTAGATCAGCCAGCCTACCACATCGGTCTGAATGGCGCTCAGAGAGATCAGGATGTTGGGCACGCCGCCGTCCACGTGGGCCAGGATGGTGCCGCGCAGGGCCTGCTCATTGACAAAGGCCAGGCTCTTGCCGGCCAGGAAGTTCAGCCCGTCCACATTGTCCGGGTCGGTGGGGATGAGCAGCTTGCCCTGGGGCTGCTCAAATCGGATGACCGTTTCAAACAGGTTGCGGTGACCGTCCTGGATATACTGACCCATGGAGTGCAGGTCGGCGGAGAATTCCACGCTGGCGGGGAACAGGCCCTTGCCGTCCTTGCCCTCGCTCTCGCCGTAGAGCTGCTTCCACCACTCAGAGAAGAAGCGGAAGCGGGGTTCATAGCAGGCCTGGATCTCGATGCGCTTGCCGCTTTCATACAGGGCGTGGCGGGCGGCGGCGTACTGCCAGGCGGGGTTGTCCGCTCCGGGGACGGCCAGTGCCTCCATGGCCTGCGCTGCGCCGGACATGAGTGCGTCGATATCGATCCCCGCCGCGGCGATGGGCAGCAGACCCACGGCGGTGAGCACGGAATAGCGTCCGCCGATGTCGTCGGGCACCACGAAGGTCTCATAGCCCTCCCGGTCGGCCAGCTGCTTGAGTGCGCCCCGGGCCTTGTCGGTGGTGGCGTAAATGCGTTTGGCGGCGGCCGGCTTGCCGTACTTGGCCTCCAGCAGGCCTTTGAAGATGCGGAAGGCCACGGCCGGTTCGGTGGTGGTGCCGGACTTGGAGATGACGTTGACGGAGAAGTCCCGCTCGCCGATGAGGGAGATGGCCTCCAGCATGGCGTCGGTGGACAGGCCGTTGCCCACGAACAGCACGTCCGGAGTGGATTTTTTCTTCAGATTATAGTTGTTGGAGCACAGCAGCTCGATTACCGCCCGGGCACCCAGATAGGAGCCGCCAATGCCAATGACCACCAGCACCTGAGAGTCGGCCTGAATTTTTTTTGCTGCCCCCTTGATCCGCTCAAATTCCGCCCGGTCATATTGGGCGGGCAGTTTGACCCAGCCGGTGAAGTCGCCGCCGGCACCGCTGCCGGTGTGCAGCTTGTGGGCGGCATCGGCCAGAGCCTCCTCCCGGGCGGAGAAGAAATCGGCGGTCAGGAAGGCTTTGGCATTGGAAAGATCAAGATGTAACATAAGCACAACTCCTTGGTTATTTAGTGTGGTATTTTTATTATAAACGACAAAGAGCGAAAATGATAGGGGGAAAGGGCGGAAATAAAAAAGTTTTTTCCGCCGAAGAAAAAGGGCTTGACAAAGGTCGGGGGAGCGGCTATAATGACCTATGCTGTTCGGACGATTAGCTCAGCTGGTAGAGCATCCGCTTGACGTGCGGGAGGTCACAGGTTCAAGTCCTGTATCGTCCACCAAAAACCCTGCAGCCAAACTGGCTGCAGGGTTTTTTCTATTGCTTTTTTCGGCAAAGAGAGGTAGTATTAACCACAGAAGCAACGTGGCCGCAACCGCAGGAGCGCGTCCGGTGTGAACGAGAAGCGATCCCGCGGCACACATGAAGGAGGATTTGATCCTATGGATATGAAGAAGTTCCCCAGACGGCAGGTGCATCTGGATTTTCACACCTCGCCGGACATTGGTGGTATCGGGAGCCGGTTTGACAAGGCGCAGTTTCAGGCGGCGCTGAAGGCGGGCCATCTGGAGAGCATTACGGTGTTTGCCAAATGCCACCACGGCTATTGCTACTACCCCACCAAGGTGGGCACGGTGCACCCCGGGCTGGAGGAAGGGTTTGACTTTACCGGAGCCATGATGGACGCGGCCCATGAGATCGGGGTGCGTGCGCCACTTTACATTCCCGCCGGCTGGAGTGAGCTGGATGCCCGGCAACATCCCGAGTGGATCGCCCACAAGCCGGACGGCCCCTTCATGACCTCCGCCAGAAAACGCAGTTACGAGCAGGGACCGGACGCCCCCATGGGACAGTGCTCCTGGGACCATCTGTGCATGAACGACGGCGGCTACGCTCAGCATATCTACGAGCTGACCGAGGAGCTCTGCCAGCGCTATAAGGCCCTGGACGGCCTGTTCTACGACATCTGCATCGTGGGCGGAGCCTGCTACTGTGACGAATGCGTCAAGGGCATGAAAGAGATGGGGCTGGATCCGGAGAAGGAAGCGGATGCCAGACACTACTTTACCATCAAGCGTCAGGCCTTCCAGCGCACGTGCGGTGAGATCCTGCACAAGTACCATCCCGAGGCTACCATTTTCTTTAATTCCGGCGGTGCCAATATGCAGCTGCCCGAACATCACCAGTTCCAGACCCACTTTGAGATGGAGCACCTGCCCACGGTGTGGGGCGGCTATGATGTTTTGCCCGTGCGGGCCAAGTATTTCAGCCGCACCGGAAAGCCGGTCATTGGCATGACCGGCAAGTTCCATCTGATCTGGGGCGAGTTTGGCGGCTTTAAGTGCAAGGAGGCCCTGAAGTACGAGGCTGCTGCCATGGCCCTGTACGGCGCGGGCTGCTCCGTGGGCGACCATATGCATCCCGACGGCGAGATGGAGATGCAGACCTACGAAAACGTCGGCTACGCCTACGATTATCTGGAGAAGATCGCACCCTTCTGCTTCGGCGGCCAGCCCACCGCCCGACTGGGTCTGGTGATGTCCTGGGAAAAGGCGGTGATGGAGGATGTCTCCAAGCTGCTCATGGAGTACCAGATCGATTACGACATTGTCTTTGACAACGATTTCTCCCCCTTCGAAACGGTCATTGTGCCTGAGAAGGAGCGGCTGGACGAGGAAGGGCTGGCGGCGCTGAAGGCGTACATCGCCGGCGGCGGCAAGGTGCTCTTCTACGGACAGGCCCTGGTCAAGGACGGCGCGTTCCGGCTGGACTGCGGCGCCCGGTATGAGGGTGAGCCGAAGTTTGACTGTGACTACCTGATCTGTGATGTGGAAAACGATCTGGAGCTGCCCAACGCCCCCATGCTGTGCACCAACCCCGCCCAGCGCATCCGCGTTACCGATGGACAGGTGCTGGCCCACACCCTGCAGCCCTATTTCAGCCGCACCGGCGCGCACTTCTGCGGCCACAGAAACACCCCCCAGAACAAGGACGGTGAGCAGCTGCCCGCCATTGTGCGCAAGGGCAACGTGCTTTACATGGCCCATTCCATGCCCGGACTGTACGCAAAGGAAGGCAGCCTGTACCACAAGCGCTACTTTATGCTGGCCCTGCGGCAGGTATACAGCGGCGGCCCCCTGCTGATCAAGGGTCTGGGCTCGGAGGGCCGGGCCACCATGATCCATCAGCCCGAGCAGAGCCGCTACTGCGTGAATATGGTCTACGCCAGCCCCTCCAAGCGGGGCGAGGCCTACATCATTGAAGACATCCTGCCCGTGTACAACATCGAGCTGGCGCTGGATGTGCCCCAGACCATCAAAAAGGCATATCTGGGTGTGACCGGGGAGGAGCTGACTGTCGCGAGTGAGAATGGCCGGCAGAAGGTGACCGTGCCCAAGCTGGAGTGCCACGCCAGCGTGGTGCTGGAATACTGAGCGGCTGGCCATGCACAACGAACTGACGCAAAAAGACATTCAGCTCATGAAAGAAGAGCTGGATCACCGCCGAATCCAGCTGCGGCCCCAGCTGCTGGAGGAGGTCAAGGTGGCCCGGGGCTTTGGCGACCTGAGCGAAAACTTTGAATACAAGGCGGCCAAGCGGGAGAAAAACCGCAACGAAAGCCGCATTCGCTATCTGGAGCGGATGATCAAGACCGCCGTAGTGGTCAGCGGAGAGGCTGACCCGGACAAAGTGGGACTGTTTGACTGTGTCACCGTGTGGGTGGAGGAGGACGAGGAGGAGCAGAGCTACCAGATCGTCACCACCGTGCGCAAGGATGTGCTGGCAAACCGGGTGAGCAACCAGTCCCCCTTCGGGAAGGCGGTGCTGGGCCGGTCGGTGGGCGAGCGGATCTACATCCCCGTCAACGACAGTTATGGCTATTACGTGGTGATACGAAGCATCCAAAAAGGGACGGACGACGGCTCCATCCCCATCAACAGCTTTTAAAAGAAACGGCACGCCCCACGGGGGCGTGCCGGTTTGCTTTAGTTGAACTTGTAAATCTTTCGCGTCAGCCGGTACAGGGCCAGGGACAGCTTGCGGCCCGGGGCGGTGGGCAGGTTGGTCAGGGCGGGGATGGAGAAGTAGCGCATACGGGTGTACAGCTTCTTGTCCACCGTGCGGATGTCCTCCCACAGCTTGGTGCGCTTGGCCAGCGCCTCGGGGCTGCCGTCCATGGTCAGGAAGATGGAGGAGATGGCCACCATGATGGCCAGATAGTTGAACATATAGCCTCCCAGCTTTTTGCTTTTGGCGGATACGGCGTTCAGGTCGTGGGAGCGGAGCATATAGTAGTTGACCCGCAGCTGCTGGTCTACCCGGCCAAGCATGACCTGCTCGTTGACGGACTGGTCGGCCCGGCCGATGAAGTAGCGGTACAGGTCCGCGTCCAGATAGTACATATTTCGCACGTAGGGCAGGGGCTGGTAGACAAAGATGTTGTCCACGTAGAAAGTGTGCTTGGGCAGCTCCAGACCGCAGTCGCGCAGCAGCTGGGTGCGGTAGATGACGGAGTGCATCAGCAGGTACTGGCCGGGCTTGAAGGGCTTGATGGACTCCCAGCCGAACACACGGCCCACGGGGAACACGTTGCGGTAATGAGCCACCCGCTGGGTGTTGTCCTCTACGTGCTCATAGACGTAGTTGCAGATGAGCATATCCACCAGCTTCTCGTCCCGGACGAACTGGCGCAGCTTGTCCAGCGCCTTGCGCAGGGCGTCCACGTCTACCCAGTCGTCGGAGTCCACCACCTTGTAGTAAATGCCCCGGGCGTTGCGCAGACCCTGATTGACCCCCTCGCCGTGGCCACCGTTTTCCTGATGGATGGCGCGCACGATGTGGGGGTACTGGGCGGCATAGCGGTCGCAGATCTCGGCGGTGTTGTCCTTGGTGGAACCGTCGTTGACCAGAATGATCTCGATGTCGTCGCCCCCCTGAAGCAGGGTGTCCACGCAGTGCTCCATATAGGCCGCGGAGTTGTAGCAGGGGACGGCAAAGGTAATGAGTTTATCCATGGTTATCTCCTTTTTTACACCAGCCGGTCGGCAAGGGCCAAAGCTTGCGCCACAATGGCGTCCATGTTGTAGTACTTGTATTCCGCCAGCCGGCCCAGCAAATGCAGGTTGTCATAGCCGTTGGCAAGGGTCTTGTACTGCTGGTAGAGTGCGTTGTTCTGAGGATTGATGATGGCGTAATAGGGGGTCTCACCCGCCGCGCCGGTATAGGCGTAGGAATACTCCTTGACGGTGGTGGTGCAGTTGGGCTTGACCTGTCCGGTCATGTGTTTGAACTCGGTGATGCGGGTATAGTCCTCGTCCACGGTGTAATTGACCGTGCCGTGGGACTGGAAGAACTCCGTATCGTGGGTCTGGAAGGCAAAGCGCAGGCCGCGATAGGGCAGGCGGCCGAATTGGAAACCGAACAGCTCGTCCACCGCGCCGGTATAGATCACCGGGCCGGCAAAGGGCTCGCCGTCCAGCTTGACCTGTCCGCCGGTCAGATCGAGCCGGTCCCGGGCGTCCACACCGGTGACCACGGTGATGTTGGGGAGGTCCAGCATCCGCTCAAAGATGGAGGTGTATCCCTCCAGGGGCATACCCTGCCAGGTGTCCTGAAAATAGCGGTCGTCCCGGGACAGGAACACAGGCACACGGGCGGTGGTATTGGGGTCGATCTGTTCGGGAGTCTGGCCCCACTGCTTCATGGTGTAGTGGACAAAGACGTGCTCGTACACGTAGTCGGCCACCTGACGGATCTCCGGGTCGTCATGCTGACGCAGTTCCAGAATGGTGACTTTCTTTTCCGCGCCGTAGGCGGCCATGAGCTTGTCGCCCAGCGCCCGGCCTTTTTCCGGGCCGTAGGCCGTTTCCAGACTGGTCAGGTTGAAGGGGACGGGCATCTGCACACGGGTTTCGCCACCGGGGATGTTGGCCACCACCCGGTGCTGGTAGTCCCGCCACTGGGTAAAGCGGGACAGGTATTCGTGTACCCGCCGGTCATTGGTATGGAAAATATGGGGGCCGTACCGGTGGATGAGAATGCCGGCCTCGTCAAGACAGTCATAGGCGTTGCCGCCGATGTGATCCCGGCGTTCCAGCACCAGAACGCGCATACCGCCCCGCTCGGCCAGTTCCCGGGCGCACACAGCACCGGCAAACCCCGCGCCGATAATGAGGACATCATAATTCTGCATCAAAACAGAACACACCTTTTCTTGTTTTTCTGTAAGCCACAGGTAAACTGTGGGCAAACTATTCTACCACAGTTTGGCCCGGAAAGGAATAAGGGGGAAAGGAAAATCTTTTTTTGTGTTCTCTTAAGAAAATATAAAAAAGGGCTTGACCTTCCCCCAGGGGGAAGGGTTACAGTAGGGAAGAAAGGAGGTGCTGGGTGTGAAGATCAACGAGGTGGAGGCCCGGGTGGGCATCACCAAAAAGAACATTCGCTTCTATGAGCAGGAGGGGCTGCTGTCCCCCCGGCGCAACCGTGAAAACGGATACCGGGACTATTCTCAACAGGAGGTGGACACACTCATGCGCATCAAGCTGCTGCGCAAGCTGGGCCTGCCTCTGGAGGAGATCCGGCGGCTTCAGGCGGGAGAGCAGACGGTGGCCGACGCCATGCGACGGCATATGATCATGCTGGAGCGGGAGCGCAGCAATGTAGAGCGAGCCATGGCCCTGTGCGCCGAACTGCAGCAGGCCCCGGAGCGGCTGGAACTGCTGGATGCTGCCGGTGTGCTGGAGCGCATGGAACGCATGGAGCGGGACGGTGTCCGGTTCCAGAACAAGCAGAAGCAGGATGTGGCGCGCTATGCCGCTCCCGTGGCGGTCGCCGTGGGGATGGTGGTCCTGATGCTGGCGCTCACGGCGCTGGCGGTCTGGGCGTATTTCGACCAGCCGGAGGGCGCGCCCCCGGCGGCGCTGATGGCTGTGTTTTTGCTGATCCCGCTGGCGGTTATCGTTGGTGTGCTGATGGCGCTGAAGCAGCGCTGGCGTGAATTGAAACGAGGGGAAGAAGATGAAGCAAAAAAATACTGAACTGCAGCGTAGGGATAAAAAAGCGGCGGTTGTGGGTGTGATATTCTTTGCTGGACTGCAGCTTGTGTGTGCGGCGAGCTTTGCATCCCTGTGCTTTATCCCGGATGCGCCGGTGTGGCTGATGGTCATGTTCGGGGTGTTGGCGGCAGCGTGTGTGCTGTTTATTATCCCCGCTCTGGTGGTCATGAAACAACGGTTTGAGGAAATCGAAGGAGGAGAATTAGATGAAGCTGCTCAATATTGACTATGTTCCGGGCAAGGAGATCGAGGCGCTGGGCATTGTGAAGGGCACGGTGGTCCAGTCCAAGAATCTGGGCCGTGACTTTATGGCCGGCATGAAAACACTGGTGGGCGGTGAGATCGTGGGCTACACCGAGATGCTCACCGAGGCCCGCCAGATCGCCACCAAGCGCATGGTGGACGAGGCAAAGGCCCTTGGCGCGGACGCGGTCGTCAACATTCGCTACGGATCCTCCTCTGTGATGCAGGGGGCGGCGGAGATCGTGGCCTACGGCACGGCGGTGAAGATCCTGTGATCCATCGATTCCGGACGGGGAGACCCGTCCGGAATATTTTTTTGTCTGGGGCATAGGATGAAAAAAGGACAAGGAGGTGTGGCCATGAAACGGGCTGGGGTGACAGGGATTCTGGTGCTGGCGGCACAGATTTTGCTGTGCCTGCTGCTGGTGCGCGGGGGAACGGCCCAAAGGGAGCAGGACAAGCCTTTGGGACAATCTGCGCCGGGGGACGAGCTTCGGCAGGTGCGTCTGCTGCTGGAGGATGAGAGCGTGCAGACGGTGAGCCTTGCCGATTATTTGTGGAGCGTGGTGGCGGCAGAGATGCCCGCTTCCTTTGAACAGCAGGCGCTGTGCGCCCAGGCGGTGGCGGCGCGTACCTATTGGGCACGGCTGTGTCTGGGCCAAAAGCACCCGGGGGCGGATATCTGCACCCAGTCCTCCTGCTGTCAGGCATACATTCCCCGGGCACAGGCGCTGGGCAACTGGGGGGAGAAAGGACAGGAATATGCCGCGCGCATTACCGCTGCGGTGGAGCAGACGGACGGGCTGGTGGTCACCAGCCAGGGCCAGCCCATTCAGGCGTTGTTCTTCTCCAGCGCCCCGGGCAGCACGGTGGATGCCCAGGCGGTGTGGGGACGGGCGGTGCCGTATCTGGTCAGCGTGGACAGCCCGGAGGGAGAGGAAGTGCCCAATTACCGTTCGCAGGTATCCCTTTCCACCGACCGGTTTCGGGAGCTGGCCCTCCAGACGTGGCCCCAGGCCGACCTGTCCGGTCCGGTGTCCGGCTGGCTGAGCGATTTTATGTGGGAGCCGTCGGGCACGGTGAACACCGTGCGGGTGGGCGGCGTGACAGTGAAGGGGGGCGAGGTGCGCAAGCTGCTGGGGCTGCGCTCGGCCTGCTTTACGGTGTCAGAGGCGGACGGGATGCTTACCTTCCACGTGACCGGGTACGGCCACGGTGTGGGCATGAGCCAGTATGGAGCCAACGCCATGGCCCGGCAGGGCAAGAATTTCCGGGAGATCCTGTGCTGGTACTATACCGGAGCGCAGGTGGAGCCGCTGGAATAGTCTGCACTTGCCCCGGCAGGGCGGAATGTGGTATACTGGGCAAAACAATGGGACAAGGGGGTGACGGCGTGGAGGAACGCATTGCGGTGGCCATGAGCGGCGGTGTGGACAGCTCGGTGGCAGCGGTGCTGCTGCGGGAGAAGGGGCATGACCTGCTGGGGCTGACCCTGCGCCTGCACCCGTGGAGTGACCCTGCAGACGAGCGGGACGCGGCGGCGGTAGCCGCCCGACTGGGCTTTGAACACCGGGTGCTGGATGCCTCGGAGGAATTCTGCCGCTGCGTGATGGACACCTTTGCCGCCGCCTACGAGAGTGGCCGGACACCAAACCCCTGCATCGCGTGCAATCGCCAAGTGAAATTCGGCGCGCTGCTGGAGCGGGCGTTGGAGCTGGGCTGTGACGGGATATGCACAGGGCATTATGTGTGCAGCCGGTACGATGCAGCCAGCGGACGCTGGCTGCTGCACACTGCACTGCACCCGGAAAAGGACCAGAGCTATGTGCTCTATTGTCTGACCCAGAGCCAGCTGGCCCGTAGCCGGTTTCCTCTGGGGGAGCTGTCCAAGGAAGAAATTCGGGACATTGCCAGGGAGCAGGGACTGGTCAGCGCCGGGCGGCGGGACAGTCAGGACATCTGCTTTGTCCCCGACGGCGACCACGCCGCTTTTATCCGCCGGCACACTGGGCGGGACTATCCTGTCGGGGATTTTGTCGCCCCGGACGGGCGGGTGCTGGGGCGGCACGAAGGCATCGTGCGCTACACCATCGGTCAGCGTCGGGGTCTGGGCGTGTCCAGTGCCGAGGGACGGCTGTATGTGACCGACATTGACCCGGTGGCCAACACGGTGACGCTGGGGCCCAATGAGGGGCTGTTTTCCCACGCGCTGGAGGCAAATCAGATCAATTTTATCCCCTTTGAGCGGCTGGACGTCCCTTTGCGGGTGCAGGCCAAGGTGCGCTACCGTCAGCAGGGCCAGCCAGCCACGGTGGAGCAGATCGGACCCGACCGCATTCGGGTGAGCTTCGATCAGCCTCAGCGAGCGGTGACCGCCGGACAGGCCGTGGTCCTCTACGATGGGGACATGGTGCTGGGCGGTGGAATCATTGACAGGATCACGGAGGGGTGACCATGGGAAAGAGAAAGAAAAGAGTTACTGCAGCGGGGAAAGACCCCAAACGGCTGCAGGGGGAGAAGCGCGACAAGAAGCTGGTGCCGCTGGCCAAAAAACTGATCGTTACGGCGGTAATCCTGGTGGCGGCATCCCAGTTGCTGCGGGGGAAGATATCCGCCCCGGTGACGGACGCCATGATCCTGGCCGGTGGGATCCTTGCCATCGGCGCACTGATCTGTCAGCTGCGCGGGCAAAACCGAAAACTATGATCAAAGCGCTCCGCTTATCTTTTTGGATGAGCGGGGCGCTTGGTTGTTTGCGTGCGTATGATGAAGCAGGAGGGGATAGGAATGAAGCGGGAGGAAGCCATTCGTATGCTGCGGGCGGTGCGCGTCTATTGTCAGCCGGAACACCGGCCGGCAGTGGAGCAGGCCATCGGGGAGCTGCTGCGGGCAAAGACGGCGGAAGGGGTCGGCGTGGACGGTTTGTGTGCGGAAAAAAACAGCATTTTAACGAAAACAGGAAACGAGGCGAAGGAATAGGACGTTTGTCGTGGGTAAAGCTATGATCGGATGTTCCGTCCGAAAAACAACACGAACAAACAACGAAAAGGAGAAAACAACAATGTCTAAGAGCAACAGCAGCAACAAGCTGGTAGTCCCCGGTGCCCGCGAGGCCATGGACAAGTTCAAGATGGAGGCCGCCAGCGAGGTGGGCGTGAACCTGAAGCAGGGCTATAACGGCGACCTGTCCAGCCGCGAGGCCGGTTCCGTGGGCGGCCAGAGGGTCAAGAAGATGATACCCGTACGAACTGCGAGATATGCACGGGCTGACCGTACCGCCGTGGGGCATGAGGTTGATATCAAATACATAGCAGGGATTACCGTATAACGAAGTACCGCCCACCGGTCAAATGATCGGTGGGCGGTTTGCTTGTTTTTTAGCCTGTATATTCTACTGCGATTGAAGAGAATACATAGGGCTCGCCGTTCTTGTCCAATATCCTCCACTGGTCTTCCGTTCCACGGAACGTAACGGTCTTGATGCGGCTTCCAAGGAAGACATGGTTATCTATGTATTCAATGCTGGAGGGAATGCTGATGCTTTCTGCCTTGCACTGGTGAAATGCCTGAAAACCGATTGCGGTGACTCCGGTCGGCAGATAAATGCAGGTGGCTTTGTCTTCCGTTTGGAAGACTCTGGCTGCAATAACCTTGATGCCCTCCGGCACTGCGATTTCAAGAAAGTGCCCTCGATATTCGATTAGTGCAGAGCCGAGAATCACAGAGTCGTCCCAGGTCTGACCGCTCCGGGGCAAACTTGTAAAGGCATCCCCGCCCACATGAAGAAGCCCGTTTCCACCAGTTGCGGTTGTGAGCGCTAAACATTTCGCAAAGGTGCTGCCGCCCAGGGTATGTACGGTGCCGGGAATGATTGACAAGACAAGGAAAAGGTGCTATTTTAAAATGGGATTTTGCATTTTTATGTATACCATATTTTTGGGGAGGTGAGGGCAATATGAAGACGTTTATTTCAACAAAAGGTAAGCGTGTTCTGCCCAGCCCTCCTTACGGGAAAATTGCCCTGCGGCTGGCTGCGGTGTTGTTGGTCGTGGTTTTGCTGATGGTCAACCTGTTCACTAACGTATTTATGGTCGTTCGGTACTACGGAGACGGAATGGAACCCTCTCTTTCTGACCGTCAGCTGCTTGTGCTGCTCAAAACGGACAAGGTACAGTCCGGCGATATTATCGCATTCTACTACAACAACAAGGTGCTGGTACGCCGCGTGATCTGCGAGGGCGGTCACAGCATCTCGCTGGAGGAGAACGGGACCGTCACCATTGACGGCACGGTTCTTTCCGAGCCGTATGTACAGACCCCCTCCGCTGGTCAGCACAACATCTCCTTCCCCTATCACGTTCCCTATGGACATTATTTTGTCATGGGGGACAACCGTTCTATTTCCATGGACAGCCGCCTTTCCGAGATCGGCACCGTCCCCACCGACCGCATACTGGGAAAGGTTCTTTGACCCAGCCCACGTAACCAGACCTTATCAAGTCAGGGGCCCCTGACTTGTGTTCTATCCATAGAGCACAATACACGTTGACGAAGCAAAGAAGATGAAGCATGTGAAAACAATCGGCTTGCGACCGCACAATCGAATATGGATCGCTGTCGGGGTCGTGGTTTTCCTGTTGTTCTCCCTGTTGTCCGTGCGCAGCAACATGGTCAGTGCGGTGGCGCTGGAGCAGTCCGCCCGCTGCAGTATGGCGGAACATACCCACGGCTCTGACTGCTACACCGGCAGTCGGCTGACCTGTCTTCAGACCCAGCATACGCACACAGAAAACTGTTATCTTGTTCTGCTCCGGGACAACGACATCAATAACCTGCTGGCTCAGGTGGATGCAGACACGAGCAACAGTCTGGAGGTTGTCATTTCCGATACGGTGGAAACTGCTGCCCAACTCAGCGAAACAGTCGCTCCTCCCTCACAACAGAACGATCGTACTCATGACGTGCAGGCAGTTGCGTTGAGCAACACTTCTGCACAGAACGAACCGTCTGAACCGGCAGAAGCACCGAATCAGCTGGATGTATCCGCTCTGAACGAGGCAATTACCGAAAACAACGTGGAACCCGGCCTGGTGCTGAACGAGAACCTGTACAAGGCATCCACCCTCGCTGCAGGCCCCAGCGATTTGACGCTTCCGTCGGACACGCCCACTTTGCTTGCGGCGGGATCGGACGGCGGGATATCCACTCTGGCTGTGGGTGACAGTGCCAGCACAGGGAATAATAATGCCAACTTCTATGTCTATCTGGACAACCGGTGGACCTGCTTCGGCAAGCTGACCTTTACCACCTCCGGTTCCTCCCGACGGTATACGGCTCGACTGACCACCGGCAATGTGGTCAATCTGATCAACAACAGTCTGGGGACCGACTACAGGTGGAGCGACCTGAATCTGCGTTGGGGCACCTCTGCCAACCCAAGCAGCTGGAATGGGTTTACCATTAATAACTCCAACATTACTTTCCTAAACGGCAGCAGTACTTACTTCACCTCCAACAATACCGCACGCAGTGCCAAGTACGTGTTCCTGATGGACGACTCCGGCGACCCGCAGCCCTTCTACACGGTGAACTTTGAATATCCCGACGGCTCGTCCTCCTCGCAATACGTTCCCGGTGGCAGCTCTGTCACCCTTTCGGGCGACTATATGTGGAGCGACGGAAGCGCCCAATACACCGACGGTCAGTCTGTGACCATCAACGGGCCAAAGACCTTTACCGCCAGCGAGGACAACGGAACCCTGCGTATTGTTTACAACATTGGTTTCCCGACGGTGAGCGGCGTAACGGTAGCCACCAGGCCCACCATCTACGGCACCACCGCTACCACATTGACCGATACGGTGGTTGAAAACGGTTCTGCGCTTATCCGCAATGTCTCTCAGCACGAGGTGCCGGGCAAGCTGTCTGACGGAAACACCCGCATCATCCGCTTTTCCGGTTGGCGGGTGGGCGCTTCGGACACTATCCTCAGCCCCAACTCCACCCTGAACTGGGACGAGCTGCAATCCTTTGCCAGCGGCAGCCGGCTCAATCTCACCGCCGTGTGGGAGACCTCGCCACTGCAAACGGTCAGCTTCTTTGTCCGCTATGACTCCAAGCCCATCGACACCCAGGGCGGCGGCGTGGTGGGCGGTGCGGTCACCGACTACACCCCCGAACTGTTTGCCACCCACGTGGGCGGTACGGATGCGGCATCCCTGTCCGTGAACGAACTGAACAACAAATATTACATCGCCGACACAACCACGGATAACTCCTTCGGTGCCGACCAGCGGATCCGTGCTTTGTACGGGGAACAGCCCGGTATCTGGCTGCAAAGCTTCCCGGACGACGAAGAGATTTTCCAAAAGCTGATCACCCATGCTCAAAACCGCCAGCTTGAAGTGGACGGCGAGCCTGTGGCGCCGGAAGATCTGCACGCCGAGGCCTATGCCATCCGCTGGTATGTGTTCAAGGCCCAGAGCGATGCCTGGCATATCGACGGTCGTTTGGTGAAAAAACAGGGCATCGTCTATGTGAAGAAATCCTTCGCCGGCAATGTGGACGGCGTGGCGTTGGCCAAACAGGACTTCTCCATCACCGCGGCCAATGGGGCCGGAACCAAGCAGCACACGCTGACGCTGAACAACGCCGCCGGCTATGATCCGGCTGCCGACACCTACACCTGGGAAGTGAACGGTCTGGACTATGGCGAACCATGGACACTCACCGAACACACCTATGATGAGGTTAATAACCCGGGCGGGATCAATTATCACGGCTATTCCGAATACATTGTCGTGGATGCGTTCAATCAGCAAAATAAAAACGGTCCGGGCACCACGGTGGACATTGTCGGTCAAACCTATGCACTGGATGCCGGTACCGACCAGATTATGCGTGTGGAGTTCACCAATGTGTACCACACCAGCGACTCCATCATCATCAAAAAGGAAGATGCCCGCACCGGAAATCCGCTGGCGGGAGCCACCTTCCAGCTGCTGCAGAACGAATCACCGCTGACTTTTACCTATGACAGCACAAAGAATCAGTACATCTACGACCCGTCGGGCAGCATAACGGAGCTGTCCGGCACCACCACCGGCTATTACGAACTGGTCATTTCCGGTTTCAGCTATGACGCCGGCAATGTAGTGGTGCAGGAGCTGCAGCCGCCTTCCGGCTATACTCCCATCGAAAACATCACCATCGGCTATCTGCCCGATCCCAACACAGGCCAGCCAACAGACCAGATCGGAATTTTGAGCACCTCGCCTCTGGCATCCTACCATGACGGCCTGCTCATTATTGAGAACACCACGGAGAACACCTCCGTCACCGTGTCTAAACAATGGCTGTGTCCTGAAGCTGACTGGGCTGATGTGACCGTGCAGCTGCTGGCCAATGGACAGCTGGTCTCCTCTCTGATCCCCGGTGTGGAGCCCTCGGTGCAGCTGACGGCAGCCAACGGCTACCGGGCTACATGGAGCGGCTTGCCTGCCTATGCCAACGGCACCTCCATCACCTGGTCTGTGCGTGAGACGAAGATCGGCACCGAAAACTGCAAGCCGGACTTCTCTTTCGCCAACTGGCTGGTGAGCTACTCCGATCCAACCTATACCAGGGACGGCAGCGGAAAGGTGACAAACACCGCCTTTACCATCCAGAACGATACCCGACGAACCCTGCTGCGTCTGACAAAAACCAACCTGTCCGGTAACCTGCGGCTGCCCGGCGCGACCTTTACCCTGCAGCACCTGATTGCGGACAACAGCGGGGGATACACCGCCAACCCGGCCTTCGTGACCCGTACGGTCACCACCGGATCGGACGGTACGCTGACCTTTGATAACCTGCTGTATGGCTACTACCGATTGGTGGAGACCTCACCCCCTGACGGGTACGAGCATCTGCTCACGCCCATCTACCTGACGCTGCAGGAGGACGGCACGGTGGTTGTAGACGAGCACACCTATGCACAGGCAGGCTCCTCTGCCTATACCATCCACGTTATGAACGTTCCCAAACGACCCTTGCCGGCAACCGGTGGCAGTGGGCCGGGAATATATCAGATCCTCGGCCTGATGCTGATGCTGAGTGCCGCATGGATCTGGAGCCTTCCCCACAACAAAAAAGAGGGGAGGTGGCGTTCTGAATCATAAAAAGTTAACTATAAAACAAGTAACAAACGAAAAACCGAGAGAGAAAAGAGGAATAAACACTATGAAAAAACTGTTCGCGTTCCTGATGGCAGCCATGCTGATGGTCTCGATGACCATTGTTCCCGCAAGCGCGGAAGGCAGCTACACGATCAAGATCAACAGCGATCATGCAACCCACTCCTACACTGCGTATCAGATTTTTACCGGCAAACTGGACGGCAGCGTGCTTTCCGACCTGGACTGGGGCGTCGGTGTTACCGATGCCGGAAAGACCGCGCTGCAAACCCTTTACAGCAAAAGCAATGCTTCCGGTGTTGCCGGTACGCTGAGTGACACTACGGTGGGTGCCTTTGCGGAAAATGTAGTTCCTTATTTGAATGAAACGGAGAAAAAAACCGGCAGCTATGACAGCGACAACAAGCAGTATGTGATTGCCGGACTGAATGCGGGATACTATCTGATCAAGGAGACCAGCACCGGTATCAACGGCTCGGAGCACGCGTACAGTAAATATATGCTCCGCATTGTCAACAACGTCGAACTCAGCCCCAAGAGCGGTGTGCCCACCCTAATCAAGGAAGTAAAGCTGGGCGAGACCGGGTCTTATAAAGAGGCCATCAGCGCCACCGTGGGCGATACGGTATACTTTAAGCTGACTGCCTCTCTGCACACCTACGTGCACGATTATGAAAAGTACTATTTCCGCTTTGAAGACACCCTTCCCGCCGGCCTGACCTATCAGGGCGCCACCGTCTCCGTTTTGAGCGGAACCCAGTCCTATTCCCTGAAGGACGGCGACTATTCCGTGGACACTACCGGTGAGGTAAAGGTGACCATCCCGGACATCCATGCCGCCATCAAGAATGCCTCGGGTGCCGATACCGTTATCAGTGATAAAATCGTCGTAGAGATCAAAACGACCACCAACGGCACCCTGACCATCGGTGAGGCGGGCAACGTCAACACGGCAAAGCTGTACTTCTCCAATGACCCCAACGAAAACTATGATGGCACGGACCTGCCCGACAGCGTGGGCGTTACCGGGCAGGCCAGCGCAATCGTGTATTCGTATCAGATCAAGCTGACCAAGGTGGACGCAGCGGATGCCAACACCAAGCTGGAAGGCGCGGAATTTATCGTTGGCTATAAAAACGGCGACAACACCTACACCTGGTTCACCGCCAATGCCGACGGCGTCATCAACGGGACCACCGCCAGCGAGGACGGTGCCACCCGGTTCAAGACCAACAGTGAGGGTATTTTGAACGTGATTGGCTTGGCCTCCGGAACCTATCACATCCGTGAGAAGGTGGCTCCTGCCCAGTACAACCTGCTGACCTCCGATGTCATCGTGCAGTTCTCCGGCGCTCTGAGCCAGGATACCGGCAAGCTGAACAGCCTGTCCATTTCCAGTGCATCCGGCGCAAGTTCTTCCTCCACCGATCTCAGCACCGGTACGATCAGCCTGACCGTAACCAACACCAAGGGTGCGGTTTTGCCCGAGACCGGCGGCATCGGTACCACCATCTTCTATGTGGCCGGTATCGCTCTGATGCTGGGCGCCGCTGCCGTTATCATCGCCAAAAAGCGCGAGACCAAGTAATCTTTCACCAAACCTGTGGCCCCGGGGAGCGCTGCTCCCCGGGGCAGTAAGGAGAGTTCTGCATGAAAGGCAAGAAAACAGGGGGCAACCTCCCCCTCATACTGATTTTTCTTGCAGGGCTGTCCTTACTGCTCTATCCAACGATCAGCAACTATTGGAACTCCCTGCACCAGAGTCAGGCCATCGCGGTGTACGATCAGACTCTGGACTCCATGGATCGGGAGAAGAATCAGGTCATGCTGCAGCAGGCCCGGGAATATAATGACAGCCTGCTGGGCCGCAGTGACGAGTTCCATCTGGACGAGGCGCTGCAGGCGCAGTATGAATCCCTTTTGAATGTGACCGGAACGGGTATTATGGGCTATGTGGATGTCCCCTGTATCAACTGCAAACTGCCCATCTATCACGGTACGGACGAATCGGTGCTGCAGGTAGCGGTGGGCCATCTGGAGTGGACCAGTCTGCCCGTAGGTGGTCCAAGCACTCACGCGGTCATTTCCGGTCATCGTGGTCTGCCCTCGGCAGAGCTGCTGACCCACATCGATCGGCTGGAGACCGGCGACAAGTTTTATCTCCATGTTCTGGGCGAAGAATTGGAGTACCGTGTGGACGATATCGCCGTTGTACTGCCCAACGACACCTCCCGTCTACGGGTGGTGGCCGGGGAGGACTATGTGACCCTCGTCACCTGTACCCCCTACGGCATCAACTCCCCCCGCCTGCTGGTGCGGGGTACCCGTGTGCAAAACAGCGCTGCTGCAACTTCCGAGCAGTTGTATCTTACCAACGAATTGCGTCCTGTCAGTCTGGTGTACGTGATCCCGCTGACCCTTGTTGGCCTTGGCGCGCTCACCGGTCTGTTCCTTGGACTGCGTAGTATCTTGCCGCGTAAACGGCAAAAAAAGAACGGCAACTGAGTTCAGGAGAAGTCGCTATGAAAAACCTTATGCGAAAATCAAATAGAGTGCTTCTGTGCGTGTTGATGGTCTGCATGCTTGTTGGAATCACAGTGGTACAGGCGGCCAACCCCTGCGCTCTGCGGGTCACGATACGCAACGATGCGGACGAACCGATCTCCGGCATCAATGTAGACCTGTATCAGGTCGCAGTCACAAAGAACGGTACCACCACGTTGACCGAGCCGTTTGCCGATCTTTCTCTGAGTGCAGATCAGCTGCTTGCCGACAGCGGTGCCGATCATGCCAATACTGCCTATCAGTATATCTTTGCCCGGGAAGTGGACTATACCGCCAAACACACCACCAACGCATACGGCAACGCGGAATTCAGTAATTTGGAGCAAGGCATCTATTTGGTGCTGGACGAAGGTGGACAAAAAGTAGCATTCCAACC
>JAZNMM010000129.1:0-5377 GCA_045579605.1 Lawsonibacter sp. | reverse complement strand
GGGTGCCGTCCGTGCTCAGCACGCCCACCATGTCCCGGGCAAGGGAGCGGTCGGGGGTGGCGAAAGCCACCTGCTTGTCATCGGTGAGCAGCAGGGTCACCCAATCGCCCAGTGCCAGCCGCCCCAGACTGTCCCATGCCGCTTCCAGCACCGGCAGGGTGCAGCCGGACACGGTGATGGTCTGGGCCCCGTCCAAACTGGGGGAGGCGGCCTGAATAAAGCCGGAGAGCTGGTAGTCAGACGCGCACAGGGTGCGGGAGGTCTTGTCAAAATAGGCGGTGTCATACCGGGCCAGATCGTCCGCCTGTGCCGCCGCGCCGTTTTTGGTGATGGTGTAAGGGGCGGTGATGTTCAGACGGCGGACCAGCTCGCTTGCGGCGCTGTCCGTCTGAGCCACCACAGTTGTGGTGTCTGTCTCGGCCCGGCCGGTGAACAGATAGACGTAGCGCACCGAACCGTTGTCATCGAAGTACAGGCGTGCCATTTGCCCCCGCCGGGCATTTGCCTGCAGGTAACCGGTGTCGTTCCATATATAAAGGTCATCGCCCAGAATGGCGACGGCGCTGCCGGGGATTCGGTGGGTGGCTCCGGTGGTGTCCGTGATGCCGGACACCTTGGCCGAGGCCACGGTCACGTCCCGCATCTCGTTGCCCGAGGGCATGAAGCCCAGCACCTTGCCTGCACTGCTGAGCAGCAGCTCACCCTCGT
Organism: Lawsonibacter sp.; assembly: GCA_045579605.1. Lineage (GTDB taxonomy): Bacteria > Bacillota > Clostridia > Oscillospirales > Oscillospiraceae > Lawsonibacter. Next base: position 4,669 of record JAZNMM010000129.1, on the reverse strand, counting down.
GGCCCGCCAGAGCGGAGGAAATCTGGGTTTTCTGGGCGAAGTACTCGATGGAGGCGGTGGTGCCGTTCAGCGTGCACACCATCAGCTGGTTGGTCGCCGTGCCGTTGACCGCGTCCGTGTCCAGCACGATGGCGGGGCGAAGGGCGGCCGTTGCGCCAAAGGTCTTATAAAACTCGTTCTGGCCGTTCTTGGGCTCGGTGCGCAGGGTGTTATACAGCAGGATGGCCGCCTGTGCCCGGGTCAGCCGGTCGTCGGCAGACAGGGTCAGTCCCTCATCCAGCGCAAGGGCGTGGGCGTAGTTGACATAGTCTGTGGGCCAGATCTTGCCCACCTCCTGAGCGGTGTAGCCAAGGATGCGAAGCAGCAGAGTGGCGGCCTGACCGTATGTGACCGGGTCGTCCGGACCGAAGGTGCCGTCCCCGTAGCCGGCCAGCAGGCCTTCGCTGTAAGAAAGGTTCACGTAACCTGAGTACCAGCTGCCGGGCATCACATCGGTGAACAGCGTTTTATGGGCGTGGGTGTTGACCAGCTCCTTCTTGTCCAGCGTGTGTACCATCAGCACGCAGAACTGGGCCCGGGTGAGTACGGTATCCGGGGAGTAGCGCCCACCGCCCACGCCGCCAACCAAACCCATGCTGCTGAGCACGTTGGCGGCCAGCGCCGTGTCAGGGTCGGAGATGTCGGTAAAGGCGGCCGGGGCGGGGATGGCAAGCCCGCCGCACAGCAGACAGGAGCAAAGAAGCAGGCTGAGCAGTCGTTGTTTCATTGGAAGACCTCCCTTAATCGTAACGCAGCGCGTCGATGGGGTTGAGCACGGCGGCCTTGCGTGCGGGCAGATAGCCGAACACGATGCCGATGGCGGCGGAAGCGCCGAAGGCCAGCGCGATGGAGTAGAGGGTGGGTGTGACCGCCATCTCCACCTCCAGCATATTGGTGATGACCGTTGTGGCCACCGAGGACATTCCATAGCCGAAGGCGATGCCGATGATGCCCCCAAGGGCGCTGATGACCGCTGCTTCGATGACGAACTGGGTCAGGATATAGCGCTCCTTGGCGCCAAGTGCCTTGCGGATGCCGATCTCACGGGTGCGCTCGGACACGGAAACCAGCATAATGTTCATGATACCCACGCCGCCCACCACAAGGGAGATGCCGGCGATGATGGCCAGAATGGTGATCATCACGTTGATCATCTCGGTCATCATGTCAAGGATCTGGGACATGCTGATGACCATGTACGCGTCGTCCGAGCGGAGTTTTTGGTAGAGTGCGTTTTCCAGCACGTCGCAGGCCATGTCGGCCACGTCCTCAGAGGTGACGGTGACGATATAGCTGGAGATGGTGCCCATGCCGGAGAGGCGCGCGGCGGTGGACCAGGGCAGATAGACTGCGTCGTCGGTGCCGCCCTCGTCCGGGTCGTCCTCCTCGGCGGCAAGCACGCCTACGATGGTGAATACATCGCTGCCGATGCGGATGGACTGACCCACAGACTGTCCATCGTACCAAACATCGTCGATGTAGCTGCCCACCACGCACACGCGGGTGCGGTTGGCCATGTCCACATAGCGCAGGCTCCGTCCGGCGGCCAGGTCGTAGTCCTTGATGTCAAAGTAGCGCTCCCCCACGCCGGTGACGGTGGTGGAGTCCAGAGTGTCCGTGCCCACCTTGACCGTACCGTGCATGGTGACGGTGGGGGTCAGGTCGGCCAGAAAGGCGGGGTTATCCTCCACAATCTCGTACATGTCCTCCACCGACAGCTCCCGGGAGGTGCCCCGGCCGGTGATGGTCACGTTCAGGGTGTTGGTACCGATGGTCTGGAACATGGCGGTCATGTAGTTTTCCATGCCGTTGCCCAGACCGATGATGACCATGACGGCGGCGATGCCGATGATGATGCCCAGCATGGTCAGAAAAGAGCGCATCTTGCCTGTGCGGATGTTCTGCAGGGCAAGGACAAAGCTTTCCGTAATCTTCATCGTCCGGCCACCTCGTCTCTGTGCACGCCGGAGGCGGGGGCGTCCGCCGGACCGTCAAAGACCACCCGGCCGTCTTCCAGGCGGATTACCCGTTCGGCGGTGGCGGCAATGGAGTTGTCGTGGGTGATGAGCACCACGGTGTTGCCCGCCTCGTGCAGGGAGCGCAGGATGCCAAGCACCTCCCGGCCGGTGCGCGAGTCCAGCGCGCCGGTGGGCTCGTCGGCCAGAATGACGCTGGGGTTGTTGGCCAGAGCCCGGGCGATGGACACTCGCTGCTGCTGGCCGCCGGACAGCTGGCTGGGCAGATTTTTCAGCTTGTCGCCCAGTCCTACGCTTTCCAGCGCGTGGGTGGCGATCTCCCGCCGCTCCCGCCGGCCCTTGCCCGCGTACATCAGGGGCACGGCTACGTTGTCCAGCACGGACAGCTTGGGTAGCAGGTTGTACTGCTGGAAGATGAAGCCCAGCTTCTCGTTGCGGAACTCCGCCAGCGCGTTCTTGTCCATGTCGCCCACGTTCTGCCCGTCCAGCAGGTATTGACCGCTGGTGGGCACATCCAGACAGCCGATGATGTTCATGCATGTGGACTTGCCCGAGCCGGACTTGCCCACAATGGCTACAAATTCCCCTTCGTAAATGGTCAGGGAGATATTGTCCGCAGCGCGCACCACGGTGTCGCCCATGTGGTAGGTTTTGCATACGCTGCGAAACTCAATCAGGGGGGTCTGAGTGTTCAACGTGACTGCCCCCTTACCGTCCCATACCGCCGGGCATACCACCGCCCATGGGGGGACTGCTCATCTGACCGCCACCCATGGCGCCGGGACCCATCTGCATCATGTCAAAGATATTAAAGGAAGTGGTCATAGGGACGGCGATCTCATCCCCCTCGTTCAAACCGGACAGGATCTCCACAAAGTCCTCGTTGGAAGCGCCAACCTCCACACGCACATACTCGTAGCCTGGGATGGCGCCCTCGCCGGTGGAGCCGTCAGCGGTTTTTACCAGAACCCGTCCGCCCGACTGCACCGCGTCAGCGGGGACGGCCAGCACGTCGGGATGCTCCTCCACCACGATGGAAACATCCACATTCATGCCGGGCAGCAGGCCCTCGGTCTGAGTGATCTCCACCTTGACCGGGTAGGTGGTCACGCCGGCGGAGGCGGCGCCGTTGATGCCTACCTCGGTGATGACACCCTCGTACTGCTTGCCGGCAACGGCATCGGCGGTGACCACGGCCTGCTGGCCCACGCTGACCTTGGTGATGTCCAGCTCGTCAATGTTGAGCGTGACGGTGAGGGAGGACAGGTCGAAGATGGTGCACAGGGTTCGGCCGGTCTCGGCGTTCTCTCCCTGCTTGTAGTACTTATCCACGATGGTGCCGCGGATGGGGGCGGAGATGGTGTAGTTGTCCAGTGCGTCCCGCTGGCTCTGCAGGGACAGCTCGCTGTCGCGCAGGGCGTCGGCAGAGTCCCGGATGCTGTCCTCCAGCGTGTCGCTGGAAAGCTGCACCAGCAGCTGCCCTGCCGTTACCCGTTCTCCGCTGCGCACAGGGGTGTGTCCCACGGTGCCGGCGATGTCGTAGTAGACGGTGGTGCGCGCGTTGGCCTCAAAGCCGTCCTCATCGGTGATGGAGGGATAAAGGTCGCTATTCAGCCAGCAGGTGGCCGTGTCACCCGGGTTCAGCGAGCCGGGGTTGGTCACCTGTACCGTCACCGCAAAGCAGGGTGCCCCCGTGGGAGAGACCCGGGTCAGGTGGGACACTTCCTTTACTATGCCGGGCAGGGTGAGCATCCGGTCAGTGACGGAAACGGTAGCTCCCATGCCGGGGTAGATCTGTCCGGCATAGGACTGGTTGTAGTATTCGGTCAGAAGAAGAGTAGCGGTATCCTCGATCACTGCCGCAGCCATGCCCGCGTTTACCTTGTCGCCTGCTTTGACGGACAGCTGGGATACCGTGCCGCTGATGGGAGCACGTACCGTCAGGTCCTCCCGGGAATCCAGCAGCTTGTTGTGGGCGCGCTGGCGCTGGGACAGGGCATTTTCCGCCCGCTCCAGACCGGTGGACAGATCGGAAGAGTCGATGCGGTAGAGCACATCATCCTCAGAAACCACATCGCCCGTCTCGAAGTCCGACTGCAGGATCTCACCGGATACCAGTGAGATCACCGTGTAGGAGTCGGCCGGTTCCAAGGCACCGCTGTCTGTGAGGGAGGCGGTGATGTCCTTTCGCTCCACCCTGGCATACGTATACCGGGAGCTGTCCGTGCCGGGTTTGGTGCCGGAGGCAGGCCGGACCAGCGGCAGCAGTATCAGTGCCGCCAGAACAATGACCAGAGGGATCAGCCATTTTTTACCCAGGCGCCGGCGCTTGGGCGCAGGATCGGCTGAACCGGAACGGGAAAGCAGTTTCATAAGGCAGAAGGCTCCTTTATTAAACGTATCGGACTAAGGATAGTACGCATTTGTGAACGCAATAAGAACAAACGGTAAAAAACTTTCAATTTACCACAAGAAATAAGACCGGAGCCTGTTGCGGCAGGCTCCGGTCAGTAGGGTCACTTTTCAGCCGCCTGCGCCAGCTTTTCCTGGCGGCGGTTTTTGATGTGCTCGGGCATGGGCTGAATGTCGCCGGCCCGGGTCAGGGCCCACTTGGTCATCATGGGACCGACCAGCTCATACACCAGAACGGAGAA
>JAZNMM010000128.1:0-7717 GCA_045579605.1 Lawsonibacter sp. | reverse complement strand
CGGAACATGGATGCGCTGTGGGACTGCTTGTATTATTCCTTTGAATTTCCCACAACGATCACACTGAAGAATGTTTCTGCCATCCCCGCGGAAATGCAGGAAACGGTTGAAGTTATGCTGGAACTGTTTGAGGATCTTCAGCGGGAGGACGAAGAAGTCACCGTCGTTGTTGCCGCGGATTGATCATTTAACTACATACTAAAAAAGTTGCCTAAATGGATGGTGGAGACACCCTTCGGCGTTCCATTTAGGCAACTTTTTTGGATTTGGTTTTGCTGTCCGTCGGCTTGGCGGTTCGGGATTGCGAAAACGCTGAGAGCAAGGTTTCCGTTCCGTTGGTGGCACTTAAAGAAAACTGCGGCTTATCGAGTTCCGCAACGGCTTCTTCATCGATGTTTGTTATAATAAACATATAAAAACTCAAGTTCCGCCAAATTGAGCAGCTTAAACGGACTTTCTTGGCGGTCATCCTCGTGGTCAGCAACTCCGAAAGGGTAGCCGTCTTTGAGCGGATCAAACCCTATTTTCTTGCAAATATCTTTATAGCGCATATCTTCATGTCTGTCGAAACCGGTTTCGTTTGAATCACAATAAACCATACATTCCTCCCCTTCCCAATACAAGTATAGTGAAAAATATATGTCTTTGCAACAAGTTCTATCTTTGTCGAACACGGGGGAGATTCGTTTAGCTGTCCCCGGAGCAACTTTGGAATTTTACGAAAACGCAAAAAGGTTGCGTTGTATGCCGATACTGGGTATCACAAACAAATACGCCTCATGGTCAGCAAAGGTTGACCATGAGGCGTATTCTTGTAATTTCCCACCGGACGTGGGAATGAATGGTGGAGGCGGGGGGGAGGCAAGCGCTTCGCGCTTGCAGTGCTTGGCGACCCAAACGCGATGCGTTTCGGTACCCGCCTGCACACGATTCGCCTAAAAAACAATCCCCCGGATTGTTTTTCCTGACGGCGAATTCCCTCTCAGGCTTCGACTCCCTCCCGCACAGAAAAAGACGGCCACCCCACATGGGGAGGCCGTCTTTTTTGGTGGAGGCGGGGGGAGTCGAACCCCCGTCCGAAAACTCTTCCATGGGAACTTCTCCGGGCGCAGACGGTTATTTACATTCCCTCGTCCGGGCGTGAGCCGTCACACTCAGGGACTTGGTAGCTTCATTATGCATGGTGCGCTCAAAGCTTTGCGCACGCACGTGCACCACTAATCGACGCCTGTTCCCGGCTCGTGGTCCTTCCGGGGCAGACGGCCGCCTTAATTAGGCAGCGTAAGCGTAAGTGTTGTTCTTTAATTTATAAAGAATGCCCGTTTTAAGGTGGCCAGGCGCCACCGCCCGCTATTCCCACTTCCGCGTCCCCGTCGAAACCGGTACGCCCCCGCGGAGCCGCTGAAAGCGGCGACGCGAAAAACAAAGTGGACAACAACAATTACGAATTCGATGTTATTTTACCCCGGGGGATGCAGGTGCATCCCCCGGGAGCAAAATCAATACTGCTCGGGTTCGGGATAGTCCACGCCGAAGGTGTCCACGGTCACCTTGGCCATGCGCTGGGTCATACGGGGCTTATCGCTCCAGTCGCGCTTGGCGCTGACGATGGCGTCGGCGGTGTCCATACCCTCGATGACCTTGCCGAAGGCGGCGTACTGACCGTCCAGATGGGGGGCCTTTTCCACCATGATGAAGAACTGACTGCCGGCGGAGTTGGGGGCCATGGTGCGGGCCATGGACAGCACGCCCCGGTCGTGGACCAGGTCGTTGGCAAAGTTGTTGCCGGCAAATTCGCCCTTGATGGTGTAGCCGGGGCCGCCGGTGCCGGTGCCCTGAGGGCAGCCGCCCTGGATCATGAAGCCGGGGATGACACGGTGGAAGGTCAGCCCGTTGTAATAGCCCTTGTTGATCAGGGAGATGAAGTTGTTGACGGTGTTGGGGGCGATGTCGGGATACAGCTCGGCCTTGATGGTGCCGGTCTGGGTGCCGAAATCGGTCTCCATCTCAATTTCAAAGGTGACGATGGGGTTCTGAGCCATGGGAAACACTCCTTTTCTTATGTGTGCGCCTTATCTGGCGTTTCTGGACTTAATGGTGCGGTCGATCTCACGCTTGGCGTCACGCTTGGCGGCGGAGTCCCGCTTGTCGTAGAGCTTTTTGCCCTTGGCAAGGCCGATTTCCAGCTTGACCCGGGCGTGGCTGAGGTAGATGGACAGGGGGACAAGGGCGTAGCCGTCCTGCTTCATTTTGCCGAACAGCTTCATGATCTCTCGCTTGTGCATGAGCAACTGCCGGGGACGGCGGGGGTCCTTGTTGAAAATGTTGCCCTTTTCGTAGGGGCTGATGTGCATGCCGTGTACGGCCATCTGCCCGTCCTTGATCAGGCAGAAGGAGTCCTTGAGATTCACGTTGCCCAGACGGATGGACTTGACCTCGGTGCCCGCCAGAGCGATGCCGGCCTCGTACTTTTCCTCGATGAAATAATCGTGGTAGGCCTTGCTGTTTTTGGCAATGATTTTGATGCCGTCTGCCATGGGGACACCTCCTTTCACGTGGGTCGGAGCGCCAGTATATCACACTGCGGAGAAAAATTCAAGGGAATTGCGCGCCGGCAGAAGTTGTCGGTTACAGGGTGCGCAGAAGGGCGGGGTCCACATCGTCCGCCTGCCACAGGGCCAGCAGGACCCCGTCGGCCACGCACACCCGGGCGGGGACGCCGGTGAATTCGTTGCTGACCCCCAGAGGAACGTGGCTTGTGAGGGCGGTGTTGGAGAGGGGGTATTTCAGCCCGGTGAGGGTAACGCCCTCTGCCCGGCCGCTGGAACAGAACAGGGACAGGTAGCCGGACATATGGGCGGGGAAGTCCAGCGTGCCGTTGTGGACGGCGGTGGCCACGGTGCCGTCACCTACCAGAAAACCCCGGCAACCCTGCCGGGCCAGACCGTCCAGCAGCTGGAGGTTGGCCAGAGTATGGGCCAGCCTTCCCCCTGTGCCGCCGTAGAGGGCGAAGCGGCGGTAGCCCCGCTCCAGACCCAGCTGGATGGCCGCGGCCATGTCCGTGTCGTCTTTTTTCGTGGGCAGGACGATGGTGTTGGGGTGTGCGGGGGCGCTGCCCAACGAGTCGAAGTCGCCGATGACCAGATGTGGGAGCAGACCCATGCGCTCCACGGCGGTCAGCCCGCCGTCGGCGGCGATGAGCAGGTCGCCCGGGGCGGGGGAGAGGGACAGGCCGGGGGCGATGGGGCCGGCGCCGGCGATGAAGCACACGGCGGACGGGGAAACGGACATGGAGCTCACTCCTTTGCATTTGGCGGTGAATGTAGTTATTATAGCACAGATTTGCGGGGACGTGAAGTGTGCAGATGGGAGCGCGGTTGACTTTTGGGGCGGAAGAACGTACAATTGGTTGAATTGTACTACGCAGGGGGTCGGGAAGAATGGAACACTATCTGGATAATGCGGCTACCACCCGGGTGTCGGAAGCGGCGGCCAAGGCGGCGCTGGCGGCCATGACCGGGGAGTTTGGCAATCCCTCCTCCCGGCATCAGGCGGGCAGTCGGGCGGCGCAAGCTCTGCGGGACCACCGGGAGGTCATTGCCCGGGCGCTGGGCGCAAAGCCGGAGGAAGTGGTGTTTACCTCCTGCGGGACGGAGAGCGATAACTGGGCCATTGGCAGCGCAGTGCGGCTCAACCGCCGGGTGGGAAAGCACATCATCACCACCGCCATCGAACACGACGCGGTGCTTCAGCCCTGCCGGGCGCTGGAGGCGCAGGGGTATGAGGTCACCTACCTCAAGCCTGATCGCATGGGCAACATCACCGTGGAGCAGGTGGCCGACGCCTTGCGGGCGGACACGGCGCTGGTGTCCATGATGCTGGTGAACAATGAGCTGGGCACCGTTCTGCCTGTGGCTGAGGTGGCAAACCTGCTCAGGCAGAGAAAAAGCGCGGCTCTGCTCCACTGTGACGCGGTGCAGGGATTTTTGAAGGTGCCCTTTACGGTGAAGGAGCTGGGGGCGGATCTGGTGAGTATCAGTGCCCACAAGGTCCACGGGCCCAAGGGCGTAGGCGCGCTGTATATCCGCAGCGGTGTGAAGCTGCCGGCGCTCATCGTGGGCGGACATCAGGAGAACGACCTGCGCTCGGGCACCGAGCCCACCGCCCAGATCGCCGCCTTTGCCGCCGCGGTGGCAGAGGGCGCGGCGGGCTTTGCGCGGGAACAGGCGCACCTGCGGGAATTGAAAGCCTACGCGGTGGAAAAACTGACAGGTGAAGTGGAGGGGCTGACGGTGATCGGTGACGGTCAGGCACCCCATATTCTGCCGGTGACGCTGGCGGGCTATAAAAGTGAAGTGGTGGTGCGCTTTCTCAGTGACCGGGGGATCTTCATCTCCTCCGGCTCGGCCTGTCACAAGGGAAAGCCCAGCCACGTGTTTGCCGCCCTGGCCCTGCCCAAAAAGCAGATGGACGGGGTACTGCGCGTCAGCTTTTCCGGGGAGAATACCAAAGAGGATGTGGACGCGCTGGCCGACGGACTGAAGGCGGCCAGAGAGCAGTTGTTTACCAGCCTTTCGTAAAAAGGAGCAGAGACCTGTGTTTGGATTTATGAAGCGGGAGCCGGGCTTTTACCGGCGGGTATTTGCCCTGGCCGCGCCCATTATGCTGCAGAATCTGGTGACCAGCACCCTTGCCATGGCGGATACCTTTATGGTGGGGCTGTTGGGTGAGGTGCCCATGGCGGGCGTGACCCTGGCCAACATTCCCATGTATGCCCTGCAGATGTTCTTTTTCGGCGTGCAGAGCGGCTCAGCCGTGCTCATCAGCCAGTACTGGGGCAAGGGGGACCGAAAGGCCATCAACCGGGTGCTGGGGCTGAGCTGGCTGGTGATGGGCGCGGTGTCTGTGGTGGTTGCCGGGGTACTGCTGGCCATTCCTCAGCAGGTAATGGGCCTGTTCAGCAACGATCCCGCGGCAGTGGCAGTGGCCGCCCGGTACGGGCGCATCGTAGGCGTGTCCTATGTGTTCAACAGCTTTACGCTGGCCTATCTGGGGGCGCACCGGAGCATGGAAAACCCGCGGCTGGGTCTGTATATGCTCTCGGCCTCCATGCTGACTAATACCCTGCTGAACTGGGTGCTCATTTTCGGTGCGCTGGGCGCGCCGGCTATGGGCGTGGAGGGTGCGGCGGTGGCCACCCTCATCGCACGCATAGTGGAATTTGCCATTATGGCAGGACATATGGGGTTGGGCAGGCATTTCCGGGTGGACTTTGCCGTGATGCTCCGGCCGGGCCGGGAGGCGGTGCGCAAGCTGTTCAAATATGCTACGCCGGTCATCCTCAACGAGACTCTGTGGGGCATCGGTATCGGCCTGTTCCCCACCATCATGGGACACATGGAAAACAGCACTGAAATTCTGGCGGCCTACACGGTGACGGGCAACGTGGAAAAGCTGGCCATGGCCGCGCTGATCGGGCTGGCCGGTACGGCGGCCATCATCGTGGGACGGGAGATCGGCGCGGGAAACCGGAGCACGGTGTACGAGGTGGGCCTTGCGCTGAACGCGCTGTCTGTGGCGCTGGGCGTTGCTGTAGGCGGCGTGCTGGCGGTGCTCACGTGGGGGGTATTGCCCCGGTATGTGTTCCCTCTGTTCCAGATGGCCCAAAACACCCGGGCCATTGCATCCATGATGCTGTATGTGGTCTCTGCCACCATGGGGGCCCGGGCCTTTAACCACACCAACATCATCGGGGTGCTTCGGGGCGGCGGCGACGTGCGCGCGGCCACCGTCATTGACCTTGCCCCCCTGTGGCTGGTGGCCATTCCGCTGGCGGCGCTGGTGGGACTGGTGTTTCAGTGGGGCATCTTCTGGGTGTATATCAGTATGTCCTTTGACCAGATCGCTAAGTTTTTCCTGGGTGTGGCCCGCCTGCGCTCGGGTGCGTGGATCAACGACCTGACGGTGACGGAGGGGTAAAATGGACATTACGATTCTGATCGAAAATCTGGGGCCGGAGCACCTTGCCCGGGAACATGGACTTTCCGTGCACATTCAATACAAGGGGCACAGCATTCTGCTGGACACCGGTTCCTCGGGGGCCTTTGCGGACAACGCACGGGCCCTTGGCGTTGACCTTGGGGGAGTGGAAGCGGCGGTGCTGTCCCACGGGCACTATGACCACGCCGACGGCCTGCGGGCCTTTTTCGCCGTCAACGACCACGCTCCGCTGTATATACGCAAGGGGGCGAAAGAGGGGTACTACTCTATGCGGGGCGACACACAGCCCCGCTTTGTGGGCATCCACCGGGATATCTGCCGGGACTACGGGGAGCGGATGGTGGAGGTGGATGGGCTGTACCCGCTGATGGAGGGGGTGTGGCTGGTGGAAAATCCCCGGCCCGAGTCCGGGGCAGAGCGTGCCCAGTACCTTTATAAAAAGGTGGGGGAGGATGCCTTTGTGGAGGACGATTTTTCCCATGAACACAGTCTGGTGCTGGAGGGAGAGTTCGGCCTGGTGGTGTTCAACTCCTGCTGTCATGCGGGGGCGCCCAACATTGCCGCCCACATCGCAAAAACCTTCCCTGGCCGGCCCATCACCGCGCTGTTGGGCGGCTTTCACATGATGGGGGCCACCGGAACGGACTCCATCAACTGCACGAAAGACTATGTCAAATCGGTAGCAGATGAATTTAAACGGCTGGGCATTGAACGTATTTACACCGGGCACTGCACCGGAACGCCGGCCTTCGACCTGCTGGAAAAGGAACTGGGCGGGCGGCTGAGGTACATGAAGACGGGCGACCGCATTACATGATAAGGAACATTAGCAGACAAAAGCACCCTGTGCAAAAACACGGGGTGTTTTTGTTTTGCTTGTGCTTCATGATTTATTTACAAAAGAAACTGTTGACAATTCGAGGGGGTGGTGGTAAATTGTATTTAGCACTCAAGCAAGGGGAGTGCCAAAACAAGCGAGGTGATAAGCAATGGAACTGACCGAACGCAAGAAACGTATTCTGCGTGCCATTATTGAAAGCTATATCGCCACGGCAGAGCCGGTGGGTTCCAAGGCGGTGGCTCAGCTGGCCGGACTGGATGTATCCTCGGCCACCATCCGAAATGAGATGGCGGATCTGACGGACATGGGTTACCTGGAACAGCCCCACACCTCCGCCGGACGCATTCCCTCTGCCGCCGGATACCGGCTGTACGTCAACGAGCTGATGGGGGAGCACCAGCTGACCATGCAGGAGACCCAGCGCATCAACGACGCGCTGGAGCTGAAGATGGAGGAACTGGACCGGGTGATCGATCAGGCGGGCAAGGTGCTCAGCAAGATCAGTGACTACCCCGTGTTCTCCATGGCCGCGGTCAAAGACGTGGTGACGGTGCGAAGGTACGACCTGCTGATGGTGGAGGACAACGCCTTCATCGCCGTGGTCATGACGGACACCAGCGTGGTAAAAAACAAGATCATCCGCATTCCCGACGGGCTGTCCGACCCCCAACTGCAGATGCTGTCCACCATTCTCAACAGCTCCTTCACCGGGCTGTCCAGGGACGAGATGAGACAGGCTCTGGACAAGATGCAGGCCCACTCCACACCCGGCGCATTCCGGCTGATCTCGCTGGTGGTGGATTTTGCTGTGGAAGTGCTGGGCGAGCTGAGAAAGCAGACCGTGCGCACCGCCGGCATCACCCACCTGCTGGAGCA
>JAZNMM010000127.1:0-3809 GCA_045579605.1 Lawsonibacter sp. | reverse complement strand
CTGCTCCTCGTCCTCCACCCAGCGCTGCAGGGTCTGGACGGTGCGGGCACCCTTGGGCAGCATGACGGGCAGGCCCTGACCGATCACGTCCACGGTGGTGAAGTACTCCAGCTCGCGGCCCAGCTTATTGTGGTCGCGCTTGAGGGCCTCCTCACGCTCGGCGAGGTAGGCGTCCAGCTCGTCCTTCTTGGCGAAGGCCACGCCGTAGATGCGCTGGAGCATCTTGCGGTTGGAGTCGCCGCGCCAGTAAGCGCCGGTGGCGGAGGTCAGCTTGATGGCGTTGCCCTTGATGCGGCCGGTGGAGTCCAGGTGGGGGCCGGCGCACAGGTCGGTGAACTCGCCCTGCTTGTAGAAGGAGATGGCAGCGTCCTCGGGCAGGTCGTTGATCAGTTCCACCTTGTAGGGCTCGTCGCGCATCAGCTCCAGAGCCTCGCTGCGGGGCAGCTCAAAGCGCTCCAGCTTGATCTTCTCCTTGCAGATTTTGCGCATCTCCGCCTCCAGTGCCTCCAGATCCTCGGGGCTGAAGGGGCGGGGGGTGTCAAAGTCATAGTAGAAGCCGTTTTCAATAGAAGGACCGATGGCCAGCTTGACCTCCGGGTGCAGACGCTTCATGGCCTGAGCCAGCACGTGAGAACAGGTGTGCCAGTAGGTCTTGCGGTACTCGGGATTTTCAAAGGTGTAGATGTTTTCTTCGGACATTGTCTTTTCCTCCTTGTGTGTCGTAGGGGCGTGCTGCGCGCGCCCGCAGGCGGCCAAAGGCCGCCCCTACCGTTTTCGGGGTAAAAGCAAAAAACGCCTCACCCCTGAGCATTTTCAGGGGTGAGGCGTGAATATACGTCCCACGGTTCCACCCTTATTACGGAACAGTTCCGTCGCTTGTGACTTTCTGTAACGGGAAAGCCCCGGTCTGCTCCTCGCAGACAGCTCAGGAGTGGTACCAACCGCCGTCCACACAGGGCACTTGCAGCAAGCGTGCCCCTCTCTGGGAGTTTTCGGCGCTCTCGTCTCCGTCAAAGCCGATTTAACAGGGGTACTATAACATTTTGACTCGAAAATGTCAAGTGGGCGATCATGCCGGTATCAGCATGAAAATAATGGGTCATCCGGAAATCGGGGCGTAGGGGCGGCTCCCAGAGCCGCCCACGGGCCGCTCTGGGACCGGCCCCTACCCGGCGCAAAAACACAGCGCGCGTCCATAGGACGCGCGCTGCGCTGCGTTACTTCTGATATTCAAATTCCAGATCATACAAAGACACGATGTCCCCGTCCTTGATGCCCATTTCCTCCAGCTTATCGAACAGTCCGGACTCGCGCAGCTGGCGGTCAAACCAGTTGCGGGACTCGTAGTCGCCGAAGTTGACGTTGGAGATGAGCCGCTGCAGCCAGGGTGCTTCAATGACCCAGGTATCATCGTACTGCTCAATGGACACCTCGCCGGTGGTATCCACTTCGGGGGGCCGCTCCACATAGGTGGCCTCGTACACGGTGACGGGGGGCAGCTGGGCCAGTTCCTGAGCCGCCTTTTTCACCAGCTCCCGGGTCCCCTGATAGGCGGCGGCGGACAGCTCAAACAGCTCCATACCCTTGCTTTCCACGTGCTTGCGCAGCCGCTCCAGCTTGTCCGGGTCATCCAGCAGGTCCACCTTGTTGGCGGCCACGATCATCTTGCGGGAGGCAAGGTCGGCCGACCAGCCGGCCAACTCCGCGTTGATGGCCTCGAAGTCCTCCACCGGGTCGCGCCCCTCGCTGCCTGACACGTCCACCACGTGGATGAGCAGGCGGCAGCGGTCGATGTGCCGCAAAAAGTCGTGACCAAGGCCCGCGCCCTCTGCCGCGCCCTCGATGATACCGGGAATGTCCGCCATGACGAAGGACACCCCCTCCTCCACGTAGACCACACCCAGGTTGGGGAACAGGGTGGTAAAGTGGTAGTTGGCGATCTTGGGTTGGGCACGGCTGACCACGCTCAGGAGGGTGGATTTTCCCACGTTGGGGAAGCCAACAAGCCCCACATCGGCCAGCAGCTTCAGCTCCAGCACCACATCCCGGCTCTCTCCGGGCAGGCCGCTCTTGGCAAAGCGGGGCACCTGCCGGGTGGGAGTGGCAAAATGCTGGTTGCCCCAGCCGCCCTTGCCGCCCTTGCACAGGACAAAGGGCTTTTCATCGGCCATATCGTGAATGATCTCGTTGGTCTCCGCGTCCCGGATGATGGTGCCCCGGGGGACCCGCAGGATCAGGTCCTCCCCGTCCCGGCCGGTGCAGCGCTTTCCGCCGCCGTCCATGCCGTTCTGGGCCACATACTTGCGCTTATAGCGAAAGTCCATCAGGGTGGACATATGGTCGTCAATGGTGACCACCACGCTGCCGCCCCGGCCGCCGTCGCCGCCGTCCGGACCGCCGTTGGCCACGTATTTCTCCCGATGGAAGGAAACCACACCGTTGCCCCCGTTGCCCGAACGCACGGTGATTTTCGCGGTATCTACAAAGGGTGCTGCCATAAGGGCACCTCCTTCAAAGGTCGAGTTTAGAAAAAGAAGCCGCAAACGGGTTCCGTTTGCGGCTTCTATGTCAGTAAAACTGATTACTGAGCAATCTCCACAATGGAGACCTGCTTGCGATCCTTGCCCAGACGCTCGAACTTGACCTTACCGTCCTTCAAAGCGAACAGGGTGTCGTCGCTGCCCTTGCCCACATTCACACCGGGATGGATGTGAGTGCCGCGCTGACGCACCAGGATGTTGCCGGCCAGAACGAACTGACCGTCGCCGCGCTTGACGCCCAGGCGCTTGGCCTCGGAATCACGGCCGTTGCGGGTGGAGCCCACGCCCTTTTTGTGGGCGAAAAACTGCAGACCGATTTTCAGCATGTCTTACACCTCCAAGACAGATATGTTTTCAGGATATTCCTCGTGCAGTTCGGCAAGCTGGACCATGAGCCCCGTCAGCAATGCCTGACAGGTGCTTTCGTTGGTCTGCCCAAGACTGCCGGGGAGTTTGAGGGAGATGGACGCGTCCTTCTGCCGCACCTTGACCGATGCCTCCAGTCCGAGTACGTCGTTGATCACGCACTCGCACAGGCGGACCGCACTGGTGACGGCGGCACAGACGATGTCGCTGCCCTCGTCGGCATAGCCACTGTGGCCCTTGACATCAAAGCCCACGATGCGGCTGCCCTCCAAATGAAAGGCGATGGTGGTCATCAGGCCTTGATGGCGCCGATCTGCACCTTGGTGTAGGGCTGACGATGGCCCTGACGCTTACGGAAGCCCTTCTTGGGGGTATACTTGAAGATCATGATCTTCTTACCCTTGCCGTTCTTGACCACGGTGGCGGCCACGCAAGCGCCCTCCACAACGGGAGCGCCGAAGGTAGCCTTCTCGCCGTCGATGACAGCCAGGACCTTGTCGAAGGTGATGGCAGCACCGGCCTCGGCCTCGATCTTCTCCACGAAGATCACGTCGCCCTCAGCCACCTTGTACTGCTTACCGCCGGTTTCGATGATAGCGTGCATTTCAATATTCACTCCTTTATTTACGGGCTCGCTCTCCCGGGTGAGGCAGGCAAACCGTCTGCCTACTTGCATACCCGCTCAATGCGGCTTTCATAGTTTATCAGCCAATTTCGCCCTTGTCAAGCAAAATCGCGTCATCTTCCAAACTTTTTTCGCAGGGACGGACAATATCCGCCTCCAGCACCGTCCACTTGCCCTCCCGGCCGGAACAGGGCCCATCCTGCACCACCACGGCGTACTTTTCCAGCAGGGTCAGCGGCTTATAGGACAGCTTGGAGGTGCGCAGTCCCGGGTCGCCG
>JAZNMM010000126.1:0-69283 GCA_045579605.1 Lawsonibacter sp. | reverse complement strand
GGTAAAGGATTGTACCATGACCCTGATGCAGCTTGCAAAAGGGGAGGGGATAACTGTCTTTGTCATCGGACACATCAACAAAGAGGGTTCCATTGCCGGGCCAAAGGTGCTGGAACACATGGTGGACTGCGTTCTCTACTTCGAGGGAGAACAGCACATGTCTTACCGCATTCTGCGCGCGGCGAAAAATCGATTTGGCGCCACCAATGAGATCGGCGTGTTTGAAATGCAGGACATGGGCCTTGCGGAAGTTCCCAATCCCTCCGAAGCCCTGCTGGAGGGGCGTCCGCTGGACGCACCCGGTACCTGCGTCACCTGCACCATGGAGGGCGCGCGTCCGGTGCTGGCCGAGGTACAGGCGCTGGTCGTACCCACTACCTTTGGCAATCCAAGACGGACAAGCAATGGCTTTGATTACAATCGGGCCATGCTGGTACTGGCTGTGCTGGAGAAGCGGGGAGGCCTGCTCATCGGCGGTTGCGATGCCTATATCAACGTAATTGGCGGCCTGACCCTGAATGAGCCTGCGGCGGATCTTGCCATGATGATCGCGCTGGCATCCAGTTTCCGTGACAAGAGCGTTCCCAGTGATCTGGTAGCTATTGGAGAGGTAGGGCTCACAGGCGAATTGCGCTCAGTCAACTCGCTGGGGCAGCGCTTGAGCGAAGTGCGCCGGCTTGGATTCACCAAATGTATCGTACCCAATCGCAGCAGCGGAAAGCTGGTTGTGCCGGAGGGGCTGCAGTTGATCCGCGTCAACAACATTCGAGAAGCACTCAATGCTGTTCTGTAACCCAACCGGACGGCACTTGTAAACGAGAGGGGGTGTGAGAAAGGACCTGTGCGAGTCAACAAAATAAAAATTTTGTTGACCGAAGTGGAGGGGAAATCGCTGTAAAGAGGTTTAAATACGATTTTCAGCCTGTGTGTGCCTCACAGCCGGTTCCTTGGTCCTTTCATGCCTATGAACTTTCACACCGATGCACCACCCATTTTGCGTGAGTTTTTAACGTATCATGAGACCATCCAGAGTCATTCGAAAAAAACTGTGGATGAATACTTTCTTGATCTGCGCAATTTCTTCCGGTATATTAAACTGCTCAAAGGCGCAGTTCCTTCAGATACGGCTCTGGAGCAAATTGCCATTGATGACGTGGATCTTGGCTTTGTAAAGGCTATCTCTTTAAGCGATGTTTATGCCTACATGAACTACCTTAACCGCGAGCGTCCCAAACGCCGTAACAGCACCGACGCCGGCGTTGGGCTTGCGCCTGCCGCCCGGGCCCGTAAGGTTGCTGCTATTCGCTCCTTCTATAAATATCTGACCAACAAGGCAAAGGTTTTAAGTGAAAATCCCATGCAGGACCTGGATTCCCCCCGCCTGAAGAAGGCTCTGCCCCGCTATCTCAATCTGAACGAAAGTGTTAATTTATTAACAAGTGTGGAGGGCGTGAATCAGACCCGGGATTATTGTATTCTGACTCTGTTTCTCAACTGTGGTTTGCGTATCTCTGAGCTGGTTGGACTGAATATAGCGGATGACCGGGGTGAAATGCTGCGCGTGCTGGGAAAAGGAAACAAAGAGCGCATGATCTACCTCAACGATGCCTGCCGCCAGGCGCTGGATGACTGGCTGGTGGAGCGTGCAACCATGGGGCTGATCGATAAGAACGCCCTGTTTGTCACCCGCCAGAATCATAAGCGAATCACCACGGCGGCCGTGCATAAATTGGTGAAGAAACACCTTTCTGCGGCTGGGCTGGACTCCACCCAGTATTCCTCCCACAAGCTGCGCCATACTGCGGCTACGCTTATGCTGCAAAATGGTGTGGACGTGCGTACGCTGCAGGAGGTTTTGGGCCATGACCACTTGAACACCACGCAGATATACACCCATGTGGATAATGATGATCTGCGTGTGGCCGCCCGGGCCAATCCTCTGGGAAAGGTTAAAAAAATTCAAAATAAAGCGGATAAAACTGAGGAATAATTGAAAAAACGGTCATCTGAATTGTTTCAGATGACCGTTTTTCTATTGCTGATATGCACCTAAGATATGAATAAAACGCAGTTCCTGTACGTCGTAGGTGCTCAAGGGACGGTAATCGCAGTCCATGGAGTGTGCCGCAACGAGAATGTTGTTCAGCGTCGGTGGCCCGACGATGTCCACGATAATAGGTGTGTGCGAAAAGATTTCCTTGGTCAGCCGCAGCTGGACAAAGTCCCCGGGCACAAGCATGCTCATATTGGCAAGCACCCCAAAGGGGCCGGGCGTGGTCTGTCCACGGGTAAGAAAATTAAAAAAGTATTCCACGCCGGTCCAGGCGGGCGCACGGTTATTTACGTCCACGTAATACCAGCCAAACTCCGGTGTAAAATTCATGATCCCCGTACCTGCATACAGGCATTGAGACGCAAAATTTGTGCAGTCGCCGCCGATATTTTCAAAATCATAGAAGCGCGGATTACGGCCAAATGCCCAGCGGTGGGCATATCGGATCGCGGCACGGCGGTCGTAGGGAACGACAGAAGGCATTCTCCTCCCTCCTTCTCCCCTAGCCTATGCCGTCCCCCCTCCCCTTGCCCCCGTTGACAGAAAAAGGGGGGCGCACTATAATATTACTATCCTTGGTTTGGAGAGAGAACTATGGCAAATGTCATTGAAATAACCGACTTTCAAGCGCCGGAGCTGGACGTTTACGCCCGGCTGACCGAAGCGCAGCTGCTTAACCGATTTGAGCCGAAAAAGGGCATGTTTATCGCGGAGAGTCCAAAGGTCATTGAGCGGGCGCTGGAAGCCGGTTGCGTGCCGGTATCTTGCCTAATGGAACGCAAGCACATTGATGGTCAGGCAAAAGATATCATCGCTAAATGCGGCAATATTCCCGTCTACACCTCGGAGTTTGATGTGTTGACCCAGCTGACCGGCTTCCAGCCCACCCGGGGCGTGCTGTGCGCTATGTACCGCCCACCCAAACAGACGGTGCGGGATATTTGCGCCAACGCAAGACGTATTGCTGTCCTGGAGGACATTATGAACCCCACCAATCTTGGGGCAATCTTCCGTTCCGCCGCCGCCCTTGGCATAGATGCGGTGGTGCTCACCCCCGGTTGTACCGACCCGCTGTACCGCCGCTCGGTGCGGGTGAGCATGGGCACGGTGTTTCAGGTGCCCTGGGCCTATCTGGAGGGGGAACAGGAACAATGGCCCCGTCCTGGACTGGATTTTCTTCGGAAAATAGGCTTTAAAACCGCCGCCATGGCCCTGTGCGAGAACACCCTGTCCATTGATGACCCGGTACTGATGCGGCATGAAAAGCTTGCCATCGTCCTGGGAACAGAGGGCGACGGCCTTGCCGCGACCACCATTGCCGACTGTGACTACACCGTCAAGATCCCCATGTCCCACGGCGTGGATTCCCTCAATGTGGCCGCGGCCAGCGCGGTGGCATTCTGGCAGTTGAGTCGATAAAGAGAAACCGGCACACCAAACGGTGTGCCGGTCTTCTTATTTCTTGCTTGTTTTCCGACCGCTGAACAGAACAAAGGCGAGGGCACAAAGTCCCATGAGGAACGGATAATAGAGATAGGGAATGATATGTACCGAGCTGATGGCATAACCTGCCGCCGCAGCCCCTCCCACGGCGTAGAGAAGCTGTGCACCATAAGGCAGGATGCCCTGCATAACGGCAGCGAAGATGTCCAGCAGGGACGCGGTACGCTTGGGCGCCACTTCAAACTCCTGGGCGATCTCCTTGGCGATCGGACCGCTCATAACGATGGCGATGGTGTTGTTGGCGGTGGCGATGTCCACGCCCATGACCAGGGCGGCGATTCCAAGTTGAGCCCCGCGCTTGGTGTGGATCCGGCTGCGGATCAGTCGGATCAGGGCATCGATGCCTCCGGCCTGCTTGACCAGCGCGCCGATGCAGGCAACGATGATAGAAATCACCGTAATGTCGTACATGGCATAGATCCCGTCATACAGGACATTAAAACACTCCGTCCACACAAATGCGCCGGAAAATACACCCACGCCCAGTGCCAGGATGGTACCCGCAATCAGGATCACAAACACATTCACGCCCACCAGCGCGCCTACCAGCACCACCAGATAGGGCAGCACCTTCATCAGGTCGTACTCCCCTACCGTCAGCGAGGTGTCTGCACTGGGCGTGACAAGGATCAGCAGGAAAAAGGTCAGCACCGCAGCGGGCAGCACGATCCAGAAGTTCATGCGGAACTTATCCCGCATCTCGCAGCCCTGGGTGCGAACGGCGGCAATGGTGGTGTCGGAGATAATGGACAGATTGTCGCCGAACATAGCGCCGCCCACCACCGCGCCCAGACACAGGGCGATGGAAAATCCCGTTGCTTCGCTTACACCCACGGCGAAGGAAGCCAGCGCCGCGATGGTGGCGCAGGAGGAGCCCATGGACAGTGAGATAAAGCAGGCGATCAGAAACAGGCCGCCTACGGCAATTTTGCTGGGCAGGAAGGTCAGAAACAGATTGACGGTGCTCTCTGCTCCACCGGCCGCACCGATGGCACCGGAGAACGCGCCGGCCACCAGGAAGATTAGACACATCATAATGATGTTTTCATCTGCCACGCCTTTGGCCATGATGGATATCTTCTCGTTGAAGCTGTGCTTTCGGTCCTGCACCACAGCCACCAGAAGCGCGATCAGAAACACCACGATGGCTTGTACGCTGTAAAAGCCGCCTTCGGTCTTGAGTACGTATTCAAACAAAATGCCAAAGCCCAGATACAGCAGTAAAAATACGCCGATGGGCAGCAAAGCAATCAGATTCTTTTTCTCATTCATTGGTTCACATTCTCCCGTTTCATATTCCATGCACAACGGCTATAAAAGTACCATATTACACGAAGAAAGTCAAGGGGCAGGCACACGAGCACGCTGAAACGGAAAGAAAAACCATTTGACAGCGGGCACTTTTTTCGTTATCATAAACGGGCAAGCAAGCTGGACAGCCGCGCGGGCGGGGCGAAAGGCCCGCCTGTGAGGAAAGTCCGGGCTCCATAGGGCAAGGATAACGGGTAACACCCGCCGGGGGCGACCCCAGGAAAAGTGCAACAGAGATATACCACCGGTCCTTGACCGGAAAGGGTGGAAAGGCGAGGTAAGAGCTCACCCAATGGCGTGTGAAAGCGTCCATTGCTGTAAACTCTATCCGGAGCAACGCCGTGGAGGGACATAAGGTCGGCCCGACCGTCCCGGGGAGGCGGCTTGAGCGTACCGGTGACGGTGCGTCGAGATAGATGGCTGTCTTGAATGACAGAACCCGGCTTACAGGCTTACTTGCACCATGACCGCGGCGGAACTGCCGCGGTCCTTTTTATGAATAAAGCTACGCCCCTCTGCACAGGCAGAGGGGCGTAAGTTCATTATCGGGTGTACCCCTTATGAAAAGAAGCGGAATAATATAATAAATAAAAAGGCTGTGATGACTCCGCAATAAAAGAATATATTCTTTTCCAGTTCACTCGGATTTCCCTTGGTTTTATAAGCATAGAGTCCCCACACCACATAATGCAAAATCAGATAACACCCAAACGGCTGCAACGGAATATGTTGATCGTTCTGCATGGCGATGTATATCCCAAGCGCGATCAAGGGCAAACTGATCCACCAACGCTTCTTTACCAGAAAAACTGCCGAAAGGACAACGACTGCATTGAACAGCAGCAATAAAACCAAAAAGGGCTCATTTAAAGGCGTTTTCCAGATGAATATGGCAACAACCGACAATACCAATGGTAGGTAGGCGGGAAACGCAAACAGGAGAAATTCTCCAATTTGATGTTGCGTCGGTTTTTTCACCCAATACCACTCCCCTTCCTGCCCATATTGTATCATGGAACGGTTCTGTATTCAAGAAAAGACCGGAGGCAAATGCCTCCGGTCAAATATTCGGAATTACTGCTCCCAGTTGTGGTAAACGTTCTGCACGTCATCGTTTTCCTCCAGGAAGTCGATGAGCTTTTCCATGTTCTTGATGTCGGCCTCATCGGTGAGGGTGACGTAGTTTTGGGGCACCATCTGTACGCCGGCCTCCAGAAAGGCATAGCCCTTGCCCTCCAGCGCGGCCACCACGTCGTTAAAGGCGTCGGGGTCGGTATAGACCTCGAACACGTCCTCGTCGGCCTGCATATCGTCGGCACCGGCCTCCAGGGCGTCCATCATGACGGTATCCTCGTCCAGATCCTCGCTCTCGATGACGATGACACCCTTGCGGTCAAAGGACCAGGAGACGCAGCCGGTGGCGCCCAGCCCCTTGCCGTACTTGTCCAGCAGGTGGCGCACTTCGGGGGCAGTGCGGTTGCGGTTGTCGGTCAGTGCCTCCACGATAACTGCAACGCCGTTGGGGCCGTAACCCTCGTACACCACGCTCTCAAAGCTGTCGGTATTTCCGGCGCCCAGAGCCTTGTCGATGGTGCGCTTGATGTTGTCGTTGGGCATGTTGGCCGCTTTGGCCTTGGCGATCACGGTGGCCAGGCGGGAGTTGTTAGCGGGGTCGCCGCTGCCGCCGGTCTTGACCGCCACGATCATCTCGCGGGCGATTTTGGTGAAGATCTGAGAGCGCTTGGCATCGGCCGCGCCCTTGGTTTTCTGAATATTATGCCACTTGGAATGTCCGGACATTGGTATCGTTCCCTTCTTATTTCAACTTAAAAGCGGTGGTATTATAACATATCGAGTAGGCTATTGCAACCATTAAGCGCTCAGATACCGGCAAAAACTTCCCTATGTACCTGAGAAACAGCCACCTTGAGCCCGGGGAAAGCCTGCTGCAGGCTCTGTGCCAGCGGTTCCACCACCACATTCTCTGTGGCAAAGTGGCCGGCGTCCAGCAGGTTGATACCCAGTGCTCTGGCTTCCAGAAATACATCGTACTTCACGTCAGCGGTGACAAAGGTGTCACAGCCGGCGGCCAGCGCGTCTGTCAGCATACTGCCGCAGGAGCCGCCCCCTACTGCCACGCGGCGCACATCCTTGCCTGCGTCTGCATAGCGCACGCTGGCGGCGTTGAGCTGAGCCTTCACCAAGGTGGCGAAGGCTGCCGCATCCATAGGTTCATTGGTATCCAGAACCCCCACCCGGCCGATGCCGTAGGGTCTGCCCTGATCGTCCACGCCGTCCTGATGGAGCTGCCCGATCCCGGTCAGTGCCAGTCGACGGGCCAGCAGATCGTTGACGCCGTTCTGGGCCGCGTCCAGATTGGTATGGGCGCAGATGGCGGCGATGTGATGTTCGGCCAGCAGCAGTACCTTCTCCCCGGCGGTGTCGCCGTCGGTGACTGACTTAAGGGGGTGGAAAATCACCGGGTGGTGAGAGAGGATGAGCTGGGCGCCCATGTCCACAGCCTCCTCAATGACCTGTGCCGTAATATCCAGCGCCACCAGCACCTTGTCCACGGTCGCGTCCCCGCGGCCCACCAACAGGCCCGCGTTGTCAAAGTCCAGCTGGGTGGAAAAGGGCGCCATGGAATCGATGTATTGATAGATGTCCTTTACCTGTGCCATTGTTCCCACTCCTGTTTCATCTGTGTCAACTGAGCGTGAAGCTGCTCCAGCTCCTCAAGCCGGGTCCGGTGGCCTGTGTCCTTTCCCCGGGAAATACCATCCATGGCTCGTTGGGTCTTCTCCAGCAGCCGGGACAGGTATGCTGCGCGCAGGGGCTGGTCCATGCCGGGTGATTGCCGGCCGGCCCACTCCTCTGCTGCGGTCATGGGTACTGCACCGCCAAAACGGATGAGCATTACATTGTACAGCTTGTCTCCTTCGGAAATCAGCTGCTCCTCCCGGATGCTGTAGCCCTGCTGCCAGAGCCAGCGGCGCAGATCACTCTGAGTACTCATTGGTTGGAGGACAAATGTGTATCGGGGATTTTTTGTCCATGGTGCGGCCTGGAGGATCGCAGCGATCGTCTCGCCGCCCATGCCGGCGATGACAATGCAGTCCACCTCCTCCGGGCGGATGGCTGCCAGTCCGTCACACAGACGAAAGTCGATGTTCTCCCGGCAATCGTACTCCCTTGCGGTCAGGCGCGCCCGGTCCAGCGGACCTTTGCGCAGGTCGGCGGCGATGGCAAAGCGCACTTTCCCCTGCTTTAACAGCCAGACGGGCAGGTAGGCATGATCTGTGCCGATATCAGCTACCGCGGCGCCGTGTGGAACAAGCTGTGCCGCGGCAAACAGGCGGGGGGTTAATTCCAGTTGTTTCATAGGTGTTCCTCTCGAAAGAAAGAAACAGAGGCAGCGAATGCCGCCTCTGTCCTGTGTGTGCCATTAATTTCCGGCAGCGATCAGCTCATTGACCTTGGCCAGCAGGGCGTCGCAGTCCACGCCGTGAACAGCGCACGCCTGCTCCACCGTCTCACCGCGGGAAGCGGGGCAGCCCAGACAATGCATGCCGATGGACAGGAACAAGGGCGCGGTCTGAGGGGCGATGGTCAGGATATCGCCGATAATGGTATCTTTGGTAATGGTCATGATGAAAGCCTCCAAATCAAGATTGCCCAGTTATTATACCCCATCCTCTTCCCTTTTTCAACATTAAATTGTAAATTGAAATTTGCCCTGGCCTCTTGCACGAGGGCTTCTATCCCAGTATAATGGTAGCAGAATTTATGCCGATAAGGAGTGCAGCCCTATGAAGAAGATCATCACCGCACCCAACGCCCCCGCCGCGCTGGGCCCTTATTCTCACGCAGTTTCTACCGGTGCTCTTGTATTTGCTTCCGGTCAGCTGGGTATGGATCCCACCACTGGAGCGCTGGCCGGTCAGAGCATTGAAGCACAGGCCGAGCAGGCGCTGATCAATGTGGAAAACGTGCTCGCCGCCGCCGGTCTCACCTTTGCTAACGTGGTCAAGACCACCATTTTCCTCACCGACCTGGCTGACTTCGCCACTGTAAACGGGATCTACGCCACCCGGTTCCCCACCGAACCGCCCGCACGTTCCTGCATTCAGGTGGCCGCCCTGCCCGCTGGGGCGCGCATTGAGATCGAAGTGATCGCTGCCTGCTAAGCGCAAAATTAAAAGCAGAGTTGATGATTTCATCAACTCTGCTTTTTTATGCTCTTGGATGCGCCTTGTTGTATACGCTTTTGATTTTCTGGTTGACCAGTTGAGAATAGATCTGTGTAGACGAGATATCTGCATGACCCAGCATCTCCTGAATGGAATGCAGGTCGGCTCCGTTTTCCAGCAGGTGTGCGGCAAAGGAATGACGCAGGGTATGGGGCGTGATTTCCTTGCTGATCCCGGCCTTTTCCTGATAATATTTGACGATCTTCCAGAAACCCTGGCGGGACATACTTTCTCCGCTCATGTTCACAAACAGAACGCCCTGTGTGGGGTCAAGTACCAGCTGGGGTCTGACTTTATGCAGGTAATCATTCAATGCGCGGATGGCGGCAGGATACAGGGGGATGATGCGATCCTTTCCCCTGCCGGGACAGCGCAGAAAGCCACCGTCCAGATTCAGGTCGGACACCTGGAGGCTGATCAGCTCGCTGACTCGGATGCCGGTGGCATAGAGCAGTTCCAGCATCGCGCGGTCACGGTAGCCCTTGGGGTCGGTGCAGCTGGGTTGCTCCAAAAACAGCTCCACTTCCTTGCTCGTCAGTATCTCCGGCAGCTTTCGCTCTACCTTCGCGGTGGTCACACCATGGGCAGGGTTGCTCCCGGCATAGCCGGTTTTCTGTAAACAGGCATAAAACGATTTGATGGATGCCATAGCCCGGGTAACCGTGGCGGCAGATTTTCCGCTGCGGGTCAGGACTTGGGCATAGCGCTCCACATCACCAGGCAGGACTTCGGTCAGCGGAATCTCGTTTCGCTCCATGGCGCCGGCAAACTGCTGCACATCGCGCATGTAGGAGCTGACCGTATTGGCTGAAGCATTTTTTTCAGTTTTCAGGTACTTCTCGTACACACGCAACAAATCCATTGTGTCTTCAAACTCTCCTCAGAACAAGGCGAGCGCCTTGTTGATCATACGTAATAAAACAGGCACCCAGGTATACTCCACCCAGATACACAGCAGGATAAGCACGGTACACACCGCGCACAAGGGCCAGAACTTCCTGCCATAGGGAGAAACGATCTTTCCCTTTCCAAGTCTTCTGCGAAGAAGGACATAGGCTGCGGGCAGCCCCTGTTCTCCAAGGGCAAACAGTGCCGGCAGCCAGAACAGAGCCGGCAACCCATAGAGCACCAGGGAAAAAATCAGACCGGAAAAGCCCCACAGGTGATAAAACACACCCATGGCATAGCACAGCAAGAAGCCACGGCAAACAAACAAGACAGGCAAGCCGATCATGCCAAATGCGGTAAAACACAATGCAAATGCCACAAGGCAAAACCCACCCGAACAGCGCACACAGGCCCAAAGGCCCGGCTGAGCTGCGGACGATAACGCAGAGGAAACGCCGGAACGAACAAGCCCCTGCTCGTCTTGAAACAAACCCGCGCCCACACAACCGGCCACACTTCCAAGCAGAAATAAAACACTCAAAAATACAAGCGCCGCGCTGTGTCCGGACAGCAGATCTACTCTCCATTTTTTTCGCTTGCCCACGGTGATCACCCCGGGCTTATCCTATGAAAGAGCGGAAAAAAATAGACCTCCGACAGTGTTGATCCCTCGCCGGAGGTGCAGTGTACCTATACTATAATCATTTTTTTCAGCGAAGGCAAGGTGTTTTAGAACAATTTCGAAATTTTGTAGATTATGTCAATACGTTATGTCAACAATGTTATGTAAACATTTGAGTTTGTGTGTGTGCATGGGTTGCCTTCAGTTCAAGATATAGGAACCCCTCCTCGCCCCACAGCTAAATATAGGGACAAGGAGGGAGTTGCAATTACAAAATGTATAAATACTATTTGTATACACCTTCGTTTGACAGCGTTGGCAAAAGCGTACATTCGGTCATTTTGCCTATAATGAAATCGAGATCTGATGGCTGCCGATGATTATCGCCGGCGCTTTTTCTTTGGCTTGGAAAACAACAACCCGGCCAATGCGCTTGCACACAGGCACTCTGCCAGTCTGGCCGCACCCCCCGCAGCTTCAGGTGCCGTTTGGAATATCAAAGCACCCAGAGTCAGCAGGAGCAGGAATACTACTGTTCCGGATGCGATTCCGCTCCACACACCAGCAGTTGTCGTACAGTGCCGGGCGCCATAAGCACCGGCGATGAATGCTCCGATCAGCGCTGCGACAATGGAGGTATACTCCCCTGCTCCTACCGGGATAATGCCAAAATTGCAAAATACCGCGGCAACTCCCACTGCGGCAAGTGCACAGCCAGTACCCAGCGCACCGCTCCGCAGCACGGCTGCCGCACCTGCGGTCCATGTCTGGGCTTCTTCCCGTTTGCGTGTTACAGCCATAAAAAAGCCACCCTCCCCTATGTTCCCTTTGTGGAAACATATGCAGAGAGGGTGGACAATATGTGCCAATTATTTCTCGGACACCTCGGCGCCCTTGGTAGAGACAGCCCATTTGGTGAACTCGATACGCACGCGGTCGGCGCCGGTCTCGATGACGATGGTATTTTCCTTGACAGCACAGATGGTGCCCACGATGCCGCCGATGGTGGTGATCACATCACCCACGGCCAGAGAACTGCGCATTGCCTCAGCGGCCTTGCGCTTCTTGTTCTCGGGACGGATCATGAAGAAGTACATGAGCGCGAACATCAGAACAAGGGGCAGCAGCATAGTCATATCACCCATAATGTTGATTCCTCCAAATCATAAAATGTATCGGTGTTTTACCGTATCAGCAAATATTATAGCGGGAAACAACCCCTTTTGCAAGCCCTTTTGGAAATTACTTACACGGCTGGCCAAGCTTTTGAGAATATTCCTGACGGAATTGCTCAAACCGGTCCTCGTCAATGGCCTGACGTATACAGGTCATTAGCTCATTGTAAAAGTACAGATTGTGCAGCACACACAGGCGCAGGGCGAGCATCTCACCTGCATTGAGCAGGTGACGGACATAGGCGCGGGAGAAGGAACGACAGGCGGGACACTGACACCCCTCACTGATGGGACGTGCGTCTGTTTTATATTTTTCATTTTTAATGTTGATGGTCCCCTGCCAGGTAAACAGCTTTCCGTGGCGGGCATTTCGGGCGGGCATCACACAGTCAAAGAAATCCACGCCCCGGGCCACCGCTTCGATGATGTTGGATGGTGTGCCAACTCCCATAAGATAGCGGGGCTTGTCTTTGGGCATGTGAGGTTCCACAGCATCAATGATTTCGTACATGACTTCCGCCGGCTCGCCCACAGCCAAACCGCCGATGGCGTAACCGTCGCACTCAATCTTGGCTGTTTCTATCATGTTCCAAACCCGTAAATCGGGATAAGTACCGCCCTGATTGATGCCGAAGAGCATCTGACCGGGGTTGACTGTGTCTGGCAATGCGTTGAGTCGGTCATGCTCTGCCTTGCACCGTGCCAGCCAGCGAACGGTGCGCTCGCAGGAAGCCTTCACATACTCATAGGGTGAGGGGTTCTCCACACACTCGTCGAAGGCCATGGCGATGTCGCTGCCCAGATTAGACTGGATGCGCATGGACTCCTCAGGACCCATGAAGATACGGTGACCATCGATGTGGGAGGCGAAGGTAACACCTTCCTCTGTGATCTTGCGCAGACCGGACAGGGAGAACACCTGAAAGCCGCCGCTGTCGGTGAGGATGGGGCCGTCCCAGTCCATAAAGCGATGCAGACCGCCCATCTGCCGCACCACGGTATCTGTGGGCCGCAGGTGTAGGTGGTAGGTGTTGGACAGCTCTACCTGACAGCCGATTTCTTTCAGGTCGTGGGCAGATACCGCGCCCTTGATGGCACCTTGTGTGCCCACGTTCATGAAGACGGGGGTCTGCACCTCGCCATGGGGACAAATAAAGTGTCCACGCCGGGCTTTCCCGTCCGTTTTTAATACTTTAAACAACGTTTTACACCCCGCAGTAGGTCAGGAAATAAACATGGCATCCCCAAAGGAGAAGAAACGATACTGTTCTTTTACGGCCTCTTGGTAGGCCGCCAGCACGTTCTCTCTACCGGCCAGCGCACTGACCAGCATAACAAGGGTGGACTGGGGCAGATGAAAATTGGTAATCAGCCCGTCCAGAACCTTGAATCGATATCCGGGATAAATAAAGATATTTGTCCAGCCGGCGCTTGCGGTCAGATGTCCATCCTCCCCTGCCCAGCTCTCTATCGTGCGGCAGGAGGTGGTTCCCACGCAGATCACCCGTCCACCGGCGGCTTTGGTCCGATTGATCACATCAGCTGTTTCCTGGGGAATAACGCAGTACTCCGAGTGCATCTCGTGTTCATCGATTCGTTCTGCCTTTACAGGGCGGAACGTACCAAGGCCCACGTGGAGCGTGACATAGCAAAGGGACACACCCATCTCTTCCAGCTGGGCAAGCAGTTCTGGCGTAAAGTGAAGACCTGCGGTAGGTGCTGCGGCAGAGCCGGTAACTTTGGAATAAACGGTTTGGTAGCGCTCGGAATCCTGCAGCTCGGCCGTAATGTAAGGAGGAAGCGGCATGCGGCCAAGGCGCTCCAGCACCTCAAGAAAAATTCCTTCGTAGGAGAAGCGGATCAGCCGGTTTCCGCCCTCGATCTCCGCTTCCACTACTCCAGTAAGTTCCCCATCGCCGAAAATGACCTTTGCGCCGGGCTTGAGCTTCCGCCCGGGACGCACCAAGCACTCCCAAAGGTTGTCGCCCCGGTCGATGAGCAGGAGTACCTCACACGCTCCACCCGTCTGTCTGTGGCCAATGAGTCGGGCGGGCAGCACGCGGGAGTCGTTCATGACCAGACAGTCTCCCGGGCGCAGCAGTTGGGACAGCTCGTAAAAATGCCGATGCTCCCACGCGCCGGACAGCTTGTTCAATGTCAGAAGGCGCGAGGAGTCCCGTCGCTCCAGTGGGGTCTGAGCGATCAGTTCCTGAGGCAGTTCGTAATCAAAATCTGAGGTCTTCAAAGCGATCCCTCCGGGGAGTCACCGATCGTAACGCCGGTAAAATAGAATTTGAGGATTTGGTCATAGGTAAAGCCCTGAATACCCATGCCGTAGCCACCCCACTGACTATAACCGATGTTGTGGCCGTTGCCTGCACCTTCCACCAGGTACTTTACCTCGCCTCCGGCCACAGCGGGCTGGGGCTGGGTGGAAGATACTGTTCCGGTGTCGGTGATCACATAGGGGTAACCCTGCACAGGGACAATACTACCGTCTGCAGCAAGGGCAAACAGGCCGTTAACGTCGGTCAGAGTGGCCTGCTCAGCGCCGTTTACCGCAAATTCAACGGACGTGGGCACACCGTCCCCCACCGGGGTGACGGTGAAGTGCATGGTGCGGCAGCCCAGCTTGCTGCGCAGCCAGCTGCTGCCCACGCTGGCAAAGGTGTTGCTTTTCCCGTTGGCGTAGGTAAACTTCATCTCCAGCACATTTCCTGTCCTGGAAACCTTCGTCACCTCAAAGGTCTCGACCGAAGTGTTGGTGGCATAACCCTTGCTTTGGAGAATGGTGGTTAGCTGTTTTTTGCTGAAGGTGTTGGAATATTTGTAATTGGGGATTTTATCCGCCACGCTGAGCTCGTAGGGGTCCACCACTCCGGTCAGGTAGGGGTAAAGAGACTGCTTGCTTCCCCACACGTTGGAAACGTCTTCCGTGCCGCCGCCGCTGCTGGCGGCAAAGTAGGTCTGAGCCAGCTTGTCGCCGTACCATACGTACATGCCGGAAGTTTCCTCTACCGCCCGGTTGCTCAGGTCGCTGGGCTGAAAGGATTCCTTTCCGCTGCCCATGCCGTAGTATACCTGACAGTCCACGGTGTTACACAGGTCAAAGCCGTGCTCTTTGTGTTTGTTGAGATTGATCAGCCCGTAGTTTCGTGCGCACATAGCCTGTGCCTTCAGCGTTTCCAGAGGCCAGAGTTTGTTGGACTCATAGGGGACGACCCCTTTGACATAGGTATCAACGTCCACAATGCTCACAACGGTGATATTGCCACCGTTCATGCGTTCGTAACGGAACCCGCCCAGATATTTGTAGCCCTTAAACCAGGTTACCGCCCCTTCGTTTGTCTCGTAGCCGGGCATCACACCTAAGGAGTTGGTCTGGCCGCCGTCAAATTGAAGCAGAATGTCACAGGTGCCCGTTTTGACCACGTTGATGCCATACGAGGTAGTATAGCACACCGACCAGCTCACCGGCTCCGGAAGTTCAGAGGGTATCGCTTGGCTGACATCGGGCGCAGGAGTATCGGGTATCAGATCTGCCGGGGTCTCCCCTTCTGCGACGGAGCTATCTTCTGCAGGGGGCAGCTGCTCATCTGCTTCCCCGGCCGGTTCTTCCGGCTCTGGGGTTACGGCCTGCTTTTGATCCTGCTGTTGTTCCTGCTGTTGTTCCTGTTCCTGCCGCGCCTGTTCCACAATATTGGCCACATCGGCGGCCGCCTGGGCATCGGCAGCGGTGGTAAACGAGCCGGCACGCACTTGATATTCCCCATCGACCCAGGCAACAAAGCCCTTTTCCAACGTCTGAGCCGTCTGCAGAGCAGCCTCGTAGGAATCAAATGTGCCGGAATGCTTCAGATGGTAGCACCCAAGAGTCTCATGGCTTCCCGAGGGTTTTTCGGTAGTATAATTTTCGCCGGAACGATAAATGTTGGTGGTCTTCACCATGGTCAAATAGGTATGCTCTGTGCGGGCGACCTCGACAAAATTAAGCGCTTCATCAAAGTATCCCATGCGATAGCCGGTCACGGCGCTGACATCCGCATTGAGCAGCTTGGCCTCTACCAGTGTTCCCACGCTGCTCCCCTGCCACGCAAGGCCTACACGCAGTTTTTTGCCCGCGTATGGGTCGGAAGAGGATGTGGTAGCGGAGACCGCACCTGCACAAAGAACAAGGACAAGAGCCGCCGCTGCAAATTGTCTTATTTTCAAGGACATAGGACGCTCCATTTCTCCAAATACGACAATGTGGAATTCGTTGACACCAGGCACTGCCCGTGGTAAGATTACTTAATATAGAGGAAAGCGTGCCCGTGTATCCAAACAGACACCTTTCTCTTTATTATAACGGGTTTCGCCCCGCTTGGCAACTGCAAACTTTCTGCTGCAGTCACGGTGAGCGGACCAAATTATACCAACAATATGCGCGGCAGCTCCGCGCCGGAAAGGATCGAAACGACATGGAAAAGTACAAAGTAGGTATCATTGGCGGCACCGGTATGGTGGGTCAGCGCTTCGTTACCCTGATGGATGGCCACCCCTGGTTTGAGCTGACCGTGATCGCTGCCAGCGCCCGTTCTGCCGGCCAGACTTATGAGCAGGCCGTTGCCGGTCGTTGGGCCATGACCTGCCCTATCCCTGCCAAGGCCAAGGATCTGGTGGTGCTGAACGCCACCGAGGACGTGGAGAAGATCGCCGCTGCGGTGGACTTCGTGTTCTGTGCCGTTGATATGAAGAAGGATGAGATCCGCGCTCTGGAAGAACGGTACGCCAAGGCGGAGTGCCCTGTGGTGTCCAACAACTCCGCCCACCGCTGGACGGACGACGTGCCCATGGTGGTGCCTGAGATCAACGCCGATCATATTCGCATCATCGAAGCCCAGCGCAAGCGTCTTGGCACCAAACGCGGCTTCATTGCGGTCAAGTCCAACTGTTCCCTGCAGTCCTACATTCCCGCGCTGCACCCCCTGAAGGAGAAGTACGGCATCGAAAAGGCGCTGGTGTGCACCTATCAGGCCATCTCCGGTGCGGGCAAGACCTTTGAGCGCTGGCCTGAAATGGTGGACAACTGCATCCCCTATATCGGTGGCGAGGAAGAAAAGAGCGAGCGCGAGCCCATGAAGCTGTGGGGTACTGTGGGCGAGGATAAGATCACCGCCGCCACCGCCCCCTCCATTACCGCCCAGTGCTTCCGCGTGGCCTGCCAGGACGGTCACATGGCCGCGGTGTTTATGTCCTTCCCCCAGGGCAAGAAGCCCTCTATTGACGAGATCAAGGCCACTTGGGCCGGCTTCAGCGGCCGCGCTCAGGAGCTGGAGCTCCCCTCCGCCCCCAAGCAGTTCCTCCACTACTACGAGGAGGAGAACCGCCCCCAGACCCGCCTGGACCGCATGACCGAGAACGGCATGGCGGTCAACATCGGCCGTCTGCGTGAGGATACCCAGTACGATTACAAGTTCGTCTGCCTGTCCCACAACACCCTGCGCGGCGCTGCCGGCGGTGCGGTGCTGCTGGCCGAGCTGCTGTGCGCAGAAGGATACATCGACCGCAAGTAATTTTTCGATCTCCGACCATCTTTTGAAAGGGTGAATGATCATGAGAACTCCTGTATTTACCGGCTCCTGCCCTGCCCTTGTCACTCCCTTTAATGCCGACGGAAGCATCAATTACGATGCCTTTGGCAAGCAGATCGACTATCAGATCGATGCCGGTGTGGACGCCGTGTGTGTGTGCGGCACCACCGGTGAGTCGGCCACCATGTCCATCCGCGAGCATATTGCAGCGGTGGAATATTGTGTCAAGCGTGTGAACCACCGTGTCAAGGTCATCGCCGGCACCGGCAGCAACGATACCTCTGCCGCCGTGTACCTGACTCAGCATGCCCAGGATTCCGGTGCGGACGCTGCCCTGCTGGTCACTCCTTACTACAACAAGGCCAGCCAGACCGGTCTGATCAAGCACTATGAGTACATTGCCGACCGTACTGACCTGCCCATGATCCTGTACAATGTCCCCTCCCGTACCGGCGTGTCCTTTACTGCGGAAAGCTATAAGGTGCTGGCAGAGAACCCCAAGATCAACGGCGTGAAGGAGGCCAGCGGAAACTTCTCCCTGCTGGCCCATACCCGCTGCCTGTGTCCGGAGGATTTTTACATCTGGTCCGGCAACGACGACCAGGTCGTGCCTATGATGGCCCTGGGGGCCAAGGGCGTGATCAGCGTGGCCTCCAACATCATCCCCGAGGTCATGGTCAAAATGAGCCACCTGTGTCTGGACAACGACTTCCAAGCCGCCTCCAAACTGCAGATCGACTACATGGACCTGATCGACGCTCTGTTTATCGAGGTCAACCCCATTCCTATCAAGACGGCCATGAATCTCATGGGCATGCAGGCCGGTCCCCTGCGCCTGCCCCTGTGCGATATGGCAGACAAGAACCTGGACGTGCTGCGTCAGGCCATGCTGCGCATGGGCGTGCTGAAGTAAGAGGGCCGGCAGAATGCAAAAGATAATCATCTCCGGGTGTAACGGCCATATGGGCCGTGTGGTGCAGGCCCTGTGCGCTGCGGATGCCGAGGTAGAGGTTGTCGCCGGCTTTGACATCATGGGCCAGAGCGGCCAGTCCTTCCCGGTGTATACCTCCCCCGCCCTGTTTCAGGGTGCGGCAGACGCGGTCATTGATTTTTCCAGTCCCGCCGCCCTGGGCGGTCTGCTGGACTTTGCCAGAGCACGGCATATCCCTCTGGTCCTTGCCACCACCGGTTACAGCCCCGAGCAGGTGGCTCAGATCGGTGCCGCGGCGCTGGAAGTGCCGGTGTTCCGCTCTGCCAATATGTCTCTGGGCATTAACGTGCTGCTTGAGCTTGTGAAGAAGGCCGCGCAGGTGCTGGGCGACAGTTACGATATCGAAATCGTAGAGCGGCATCACCGCCGTAAAGTCGACGCTCCCAGTGGTACCGCGTTGATGATCGCGGACGCAGCCGCGTCTGCCTGTGGGCACGAGACGCAGTATGTCTATGACCGTCAAAGCGTACGCAAGCCCCGGGATGCAAAAGAGATCGGTATCAGCGCGGTGCGTGGCGGCACCATTGTGGGTGAGCACGAGATTATCTTCGCCGGCCACGATGAAGTCATGGAGATCAAGCACACCGCTCTTTCCCGGGACATCTTTGCTGCGGGTGCAATTCGTGCAGCAAAGTTTCTGGCTACTGTCAGCAAGCCCGGACTGTATGATATGTCCTGTCTTATCACGGAATAAATTGCCTGTTCAAACAGGGTGCACCGGTGGTGCACCCTGTTTTTTCAGAAAAACAGCGGCAGGAAACCCCGCCGCTGTGCCTTACAGTATGATGCAGATCAGCCCACCCGAGCCCTCGTTGATGATGCGCTGCAGCGTCTCACGCAGCTTTGCTCTTGCATCATCGGGCATGCGTTTGAGCTTTGTGTTCAAATCTTCTCCCACCAGCTCGTGGAAGGAGCGGCCGAAAATGTTGGACTGCCAGATCTTCTTGGTGTCGCCCTCGAATTGCTCCAGCAGATAGCGGATCATCTCCTCACTCTGCTTTTCCGTTCCTACAATGGGCGATACCTCGGTTTCGATATCCGCACGGATCATATGAATAGACGGTGCGCTGGCCTTGAGACGCACGCCGTAGCGTCCACCCTGCCGTACGATCTCCGGCTCCTCCAGCACCATGGACTCCGGGGCTGGCACCACGATCCCGTAGCCCGTTTCCTCCACTTCCCGCAGAGCCTGGGCTACCTTATCGTACTGTGCTTTTACCTGTGCCAGCTGAGTCAGCAAACCCACAAGATCGCCATCATCGCCGATGGAGAAACCGGACTGCTGGGAGAGGGTCTGATAAAACAGCGCCCGGGGCAGTTCCAGCCGTGCCACTGCCACCCCGGTGCCGAGGTCAATTCCATCCACTCGGGCCGCACTCACCTGCTCGCAGGTGGCAATAATGTCTACCGCACCGGTCACGTCCCGAATCCGGCACAGGTTACCCGCTCCCTGCCGGATGGAGGTATACAGCGCCTGACGAATAGGATGCTCCTGCTCCAGGGCATCCACCCAAGGGGGAAGGAACAGGTCCAGTTCCTTGATGGGAAATTCGTAGAGAACATCGCGGATGATATTGGTGATATCCGCCTGCTCCAGCTCCAGACAGTTGACGGCGAGGCAGGTCACGCCATACTCCTCCTCCAGCTGTGTACGCAGCTGCTGTGCACGCTGAGACCGGGGCTGGGCACTGTTTACAAGCACCACAAAGGGCTTTCCAAGCTCTTTGAGCTCTTGTATTACACGCTGCTCCGCCTGTTCGTAGTCCTCGCGGGGAATGTCTGTCACGGTTCCGTCTGTGGTGACTACAATGCCGATGGTGGAGTGTTCCGCAATTACCTTTCGGGTGCCGATCTCTGCTGCCTCGGACATGGGGATCTCGTGGTCAAACCACGGGGTGGACACCATGCGCTGTTCCTCCCCTTCAAACTGTCCCATGGCGCCGTCAACCATATAACCCACGCAGTCAATCAGCCGTACCCGGAAGGCCGCCCCTCCCTCCATGCTCACCTCTACCGCATCCTCGGGAACAAACTTCGGCTCTGCCGTCATAATGGTACGACCGGATCCGCTCTGGGGTAGCTCATCTCTGGCCCGTTCCCGCCGGTAGACATTTTCGATGCCCGGTATGACCAGTGTCTCCATAAAGCGTTTGATGAAGGTGGATTTTCCGGTCCGCACCGGTCCTACCACCCCGATGTAGATGTCGCCCTCGGTCCGAAGCGCGATATCTTCGTAGATTTTGCGTTCTTCCACCTGAACTCCTCCTTCGGCCCGTCAGCCGCTGTATTCCGTACATTGTATGGGGTTTGGCCGAAAGATATGACAAGCAAAACAGGCTGTTCATTTGAACAGCCTGTTTTTTGCTCAGCAAGCGCCCGGAATAAGCAGCATTTGTCCCGCCGGCAGTTCCTCCGTATCCAGCGCGTTCGCTTTTTGGATCTGCTGGCAGGTGGTGGAATAGGCCTTTGCAATGTCCCACAGGCTCTCTCCCCTTGCCGCGGCCCGCAGCACCACCGAGGGGCGATTGCCCAGCCGCTCCGCGTGGGATTGTCCGGGCTGCACCTGTGTGATGACGGGGATAGCCGCGGTGGAGGTGAGCAGACAGTGGAACTGAACGGGCACCCGCACTTCGATGCCGCCAGCGCTGGGATTTGCAAACACTTCTCCCGGACACATGCAGCGGCAACGGCAGCGTGTTCCGGTGGGTGCTTCCACCCGAACCGAACAAGTCAGTACCCGGTCAACGCTGCACAACATTTCCTCCTCGTCCATGTAGAGCACCCGTACCCGTACCTGAGCTTCCGGCTCAAAGGAGCTGTCCCGGCGATGCGTGTCCACGCCCACGATCTCTGCCTGGACATCGACCACGGTATTTACCCCTCCGGTCAACTCCAGCACCTCGCGCATGTTTTGTGTGCGCGAGGTGCGCTCCACCAGCTGTTCCGATTCCCAGTTTTCCCGCTGCAACTGTAGCTGACACACAGTGCTGTAGGTGTCTTCTACTATGTTCACCAGCCGCTGTTCCCGCACAACGGTTTGGGCAAGAATGTCCATGGACACGGTCATTCCACGGGGGTCTTCACCGGAGGAGGACAGCTCCAGCGCGGTCATGCACAGATCCACCTGCGTGTCTGCCCCCTCCCCCACTTCACTCATCTCCATGATCTGTGAGAAGGAAACGCTTGTGCTCTGCGAGCTGAGCTGACCGTCTGACAGCATCCGAAGCTGCAGCCGCACTTCACCCTTAAACACAAATTTGTTCCCGATGATCCGGGACTCCGTACACACAGGAAACGCCTGGGCACACAGGATCCGTGCAGGCTGTTCGCCACCTGTGGACAGCCGTACCTCATCATAAATGGAAAATTCCTTCTCCTGTACCACCGGGGTCGTGTATGCGCCCTGCTCCCGCACCCGCTGTTGGATTCCGTCTTCGGGTTGTCCCTGTACGCCGGAACATACTGCTATCTGCTCTGGCGCATAGACCGACAGCATAAGCGCCAGGTCAGCCCGAAGGAGAATTTTTCTTGGATTGAGTGCGCGCACATCCATGCCCCGCAGCCGAGGCTGGGCAATACAGCGCCAGTCACCCCTGGCACCAGACACCGGGGTTCGGACGGTAAATGGCAGGGTGAGCTCCATGTGCTGCATGTTTTGCCCGTCCTCCGGCTGATAAAGCATCCAGGCCCGGACAACGCCGCTGATGCTCACGTCGCCCTCCCGCACCTCTTTTCCGGTCAACATTATCTGACCGCCGCAGTCCACCACGCGCAGAATATCCGGATATGCGTCCGGAACAATGGATTCCAGAGTTTCCTCCTGGGTCAGTTCTGTCTCCAGCATCGGCATAAAGCCGCTGATGTACTCATGCTCCAGTTTCAGCTCCATCTTGCGTCCTCTCCCTTGCATTTAGGCTTTGTAGCACTATATGCCCCGGGTGAGCAAGCTATGCCATTACAGGTGAAAAAGTCTTCTCAACATACCGCGCATCCACCTGGGTGACTTGACGACCACGATCCCCATAAAAAAGCCTCCTTTCCCCCGCTTGTTGCCGGCTGACCCAGTATATGATGAAAAAAACGCAGCTGACACAAGGCAAAAAGAGCCCGCCTCACACGAGGCGAGCTCTTTTGTGTTTAACGCTCCCAATCCGGGATAGCCTTAGCCTGTTCATACAGTCGGACATAGCTCTGGTGTCGGCTGGGCGGGATTTTTCCATCGGCCACCGCTTCCAGTACGGCACACCCTTTTTCCTTTACGTGCGCGCAGTCTGGAAACAAGCACTTGTCCACGAAGGGGGCAAACTCCCGGAAGCAGCCGGCCAGTTCCTCCTTGCGGCACAGCTCCATGCGCTCGGTGTCAAAGGCAGAAAAGCCGGGTGTATCGGCAATCAGCGTGACCGCATCCAGGGCAAACAGCTCCACGTGCCGCGTAGTGTGCCGCCCGCGCCCCAGCTTTTGGCTGACCTCTCCGGTCTGCAGCTCGAACGCCGGGTGCAGACAGTTGAGAATGCTGGATTTTCCTACACCGGAGTTTCCGGTGAATGCGGAAATCCTGCCCTGAAGCAACCCTCTGAGCTGCTCGATCCCCTCTCCTGTCCGGGCGCTGGCACGCACGGTGGGAAAGCCGGCGGCGGTATAGATGTCCATCAGCTCGTCTCCTGCGTCCAAATCGCTCTTGTTGACACAGACAACGCACTGACACCCGCGGGCTGCGGCAATGGAAGTAATGCGGTCAATGAGGTAGGGGTCGGTGACTGGAATTGCCTGAGAGACGACCAGCACCAGCTGATCCACATTTGCCACGGCGGGCCGGGCGAAGACGCTGCTCCGGGGCAGAACCTCGTCCAGCGCACCCGTGTTGTTCTCCAGGGGGGTAAAATGCACACGGTCACCCACAAGCGGGGTCACTCCTGCGTGACGAAATTTGCCACGGGCGCGGCAGGTGTACTGTCCCTGGGGGGTGTGCACGTAATAGAAGCCACTCAGGGCTTTGAGAATAATTCCTTCCATCATTGGTCAAAGGTCACCGTCTGACTGCGGCTGAAGATGTTGTCAAAGTAGATATCGTACTGCTTGGTGCCGCTCCCCTTGACGGTACAGGGCAGCACCGCATCCATGGCGGTATTCACCAGCGTGTCCAGAATTACAGTGGAACCGTCCTTAACGGTCACCTTCACCTGTCCGGCGTTCTGAGGCAGCGTGATGTTGAAGGTCTGCTCACCCTCTCCGCTCCCCGTCTGGCCGCCTGTACCGGGGTCATCCGTCGGGGGTACCGGCGGTTGGTCGGCGGGATCGGGGCCCTTGCTTACCTGCAGGTTGATCTTAGTGCCCTGGGGCACCTCGGTATAGGCCTCTACGCTTTGGTCCACAACCACGCCGGCAGGATATTCGTTGCTCCAAACTTCAAATTCATCGCCAACAACCAGATTGTGCAGCGTGATTTTATCTCTGGCCCACTCCACTGTCTGCCCGATAAACAGGGGTACCTGTTCCGTTTTGTCACGGGGGCCGGTGCTCACCACCAGCTGGACCTTGTCGCCGGGTCTGAGCACCGCCTTTTCCAGCGGAGTAAAGGAGATAACGTGTCCTTTGAGGATCTCTTCGTGGTTTTCATACTCAGGCGTGGACACGGTGAGCCCCATGTTCTGTAGCATAACAAAGGCCTCTGTATACTCCATCTCAGACACATTGGGCATGATGATCGTCTTGGGGCCACCGCTGACAGTTATCTTAATTTCTGTGTTGGGATCTTTGACGGTAGTTTCGGCGCTGGGGTCCTGTTTGATAATGGTCCCCTCGGGGCGCTCGTCAGTAACCGTTGCGACCTTGACCAGTTCAAAGTCCTTAAGCAGATCCCTGTTGTCCACCACTTGCTCATATGCCATTCCAACCAGAGTGGGGATGGTGTAATCGGGCGCAGGAGCAAACAGCGGCTTCAGGAAGTTGGTGAACAGGAACCAGAGCATTCCCACCGTAAAGAGGAGAATGGAAACGATAGCCACATAAATGGGCCAGCTCTGTTCCCGAGGCTCTTCCAGTTCCTCCTCGCGCAAATGGTTGTCTTCCTTCCGCCTGGAATGGCGCGCCGCCCGGCGCTCGTCCGACGAACTTTCAGATCGGCGCATCTGCTCCGCCACCAGGCCGACAGGGACAGGTCGAGTCTTATCTTCAAGGGCCTGCCCATCTTTGTCAGAGCTCTCGTGGAGGAAATCGGCAGCTGCATAGTCGAAGTTGATGCTGGGGTTTTTCCGGAACTCCTCCAGATCAGCCAGCATGGCGTCGGCGGAGATATAGCGCCTGTCCACATTGGAAGCCATCGCCTTCATAGTAATGCTCTCCAGCGCCTCAGGAAGCTCCGGATCCAGATCCCGGGGGGACAGCGGTACGCTGTTGATATGCTGAATGGCTACGCTGACCGGGGTGTCTCCTTCAAAGGGCAGTCGACCGGTGATCATCTCGTAAAGCACCACACCGGCGGAGTAAAGATCGGAACGGGCATCGATATGGCTGCCCCGGGCCTGTTCGGGCGAGATATAATGAACAGATCCCAAAGTATCCTTGGTCAGTGTGCTGTTGCCCGCGGTGGCGAGACGTGCAATACCAAAATCAGCCACCTTGACACTGCCGTCCCGCAGCACCATCACGTTGTGAGGTTTGATGTCCCGATGGATAATCCCGCGGCTGTGGGCGTGGCCCAAAGCCTTGACGATTTGGGTGATGAAGTGCAGCGCTTCGCGCCAGTTGAGCTTATTCCCCTTTTTCTGCATGTACTGCTTCAGGGAAATGCCGTCGATCAGTTCCATGACGATGTAGTTGTTTTCGTCCGAGCGGCTAACATCATACACAGCCACGATATTGGGGTGAGACAGCATAGCAACAGCCTGGGATTCCGCGTTGAACCGCCGGCGCAGATCCTCGTCGTGGGCCAGGTCGTCCCGCAGGATCTTAACGGCTACCAGTCGATTCAGTCGATGACAGCGGGCTTTGTACACTTTGGCCATGCCGCCCACACCGATCAGTTCAAGAATCTCGTAGCGGTTGTCCAACAGTTTTCCGATATATTGATCCATGCATCTCACCTCCTTCAGCACTGAATCAGGGCAACAGACACATTGTCCGGTGCGCCCCGTTTTATGGCAATATCAAGCAGGCGGCGGCAGCAGCTGTCCGCCTCTGTGCCGTGGAGCACCTCGTAAAGCATCTCCTGGTCGGAGACCACGTTGCTCAGCCCGTCACTGCACAGCAGCAGGTACGAGCCGGGCGTCACTTCAAAAGAAAACAGATCTGCCTGTACCTGTTCCTCTGCGCCCAGCGCCCGGGTGATCAGGTTTTTATTGGGGTGGACCCGAGCCTGCTCCGCAGTCAGCTCCCCGCGCAGAACAAGATCCTCCACCAGAGAATGGTCCCGGGTGACACGAACGATTCCCTCGTTGGTGATCCAATAGGCACGGCTGTCTCCTACATTGAGAACATCCGCCTTTTCCCGGTCCACCAGAGCGGCCACCATGGTGGTGCCCATGCCGTAGCACTCACTATGGCTCTGGGCATGACGGAACACCGCCTCATTGGCGCACAGTACGGACTGCTCCAGCATCTGCGGGGCGGTCAGTTCCCCCTGAGCATGAAAGGCTTTAAATTGCTTCAAGAACTGCTCCAGCGCCATGGTGCTGGCCACGTGGCCGGCACGGGCTCCGCCCATGCCGTCGCATACCACCGCCAACATCTGCTGAGCGGTGAGGATCTCGATGCCGATGGCATCCTGGTTTTCTTCCCGAACCACGCCGCGGTCGGTAACACCCCAGATATCCATGCGTATCCTCCTTGTTGTTATTGCTTGTCCTGCATTGCCTTGCGGCGCAACTGCCCGCAGGAAGCGTCAATGTCGCTGCCAAGTCGGCGGCGAACGGTAACGGTGATCCCACGCTCCTCCAGCCGGCGCTGAAACTCCTTCACCCTTCGGCTGGGCTTGAGTGGACTTTCTTCCACGTGGTTGAGTGGGATCAAATTCACGTGGGCGGCCATTCCCCGTACCAGTCGGGCAAGCAGATCTGCCTGCTCGTCGCTGTCGTTTACCCCGTCGATCATGGCATACTCAAAAGAGATGCGACGGCCCGTCACAGAAAAGTAGTCATGACAGGCCTTCATCAGCCGCTCCACGCCCACGCTGCGGTTGACCGGCATGATTTTGGAACGGGTTTCATCATC
This sequence comes from Lawsonibacter sp., assembly GCA_045579605.1. GTDB lineage: Bacteria > Bacillota > Clostridia > Oscillospirales > Oscillospiraceae > Lawsonibacter. The sequence goes on along the minus strand of JAZNMM010000126.1, from coordinate 42,709 downwards.
GGGGGCATGCAGAGAAACAGACAGGGTCAATTGTAGCTTATATTGGGCGAGTTTGTCAATTTTCTCCGCCAAACCACAGGTGGAAAGAGAAATGTGACGCATACCGATGTTCAGCCCATCGGGGGAATTGACCAGCTCCAGAAACCGCATCACGGTGTCAAAGTTGTCCAGCGGCTCGCCAATACCCATGAGCACGATATTTGAGATGGGCTCACCGCTGTCCAGCTGGGTAAACAACACCTGATCCAGCATTTCCGAGGGACGCAGGTCCCGGATCTTGCCGCCAAGGGTGGACGCGCAAAAGGCACAGCCCATTCGACAGCCTACCTGACAGGAGATACACACGGTGTTTCCATGCTTGTAGCGCATGAGCACTGTTTCGATGCAGTTGCCGTCCGGCAGCCGCCACAAATACTTGATCGTTCCATCCAGTTGGGACATCTGTTTGCGCTCCACCATTGGAACGTCAATAAAGCAGTGTTCGGCGAGGGTTTCCCGCAATGCCTTGGAGAGGTTGGTCATCTCTTCAAAGGAGCGCGCTCCCTTGTGCAGCCAGCAGAACACCTGCCGGGCGCGAAATGCCGGCTCGCCCAGCTGCTTGAAGAAGGCGGTCATCTCCGCCAGGTTCATGGATTTGATGTCAGTCATGACTGCCTCCTGAGCTTTGCAATAAAGAACCCGTCCGTATCATGCCGATGGGGCCACAGGGTGATCATCCCCTCTTCCACCTCACCGATTGGGCCGGGCAAAGTGAAAGACTGTGCCGTGAAATCGGTCCGCTCAGACAGGAAATCGCACACCACCGCCTCGTTTTCCTCCGTGCGCAGTGTACAGGTGGAATAGAGCAGTACGCCGCCCGTCTTGACGTAACGGGCCACGTTGTTCAAAATCTTTCTCTGCACGTCAGGCAGCCCGGCCAGCGGCTCCGGATCCTTGTATCGGATATCCGGCTTTTTTCGGATCACACCAAGGCCGGAACAGGGAACGTCCGCAAAGACAAGGTCAAACGCCCCTTCCCACTCCGGGCGGAACACCGTGGCGTCCGCAGTCTGAGGGTGCATACAGGACAGACCAAGGCGGTCGGCTCCGGCCTGCATGAGTTTTTTCTTGTGAGGGTGCAGGTCGCAGGAGATCAGCTCTCCCTTGTCCTGCATAGCCATGGCCATGGCAAAGGACTTACCGCCCGGCGCTGCACAGGCGTCCAGCACCCGCATATCCGGACGAGCGTCTGCAACCAGCACCGCAAGACGGGATGCGGTGTCCTGAACGTAAAACAAGCCCTGTTCAAAGGCCTCCAGCCCCTCCAGATCTCCTGTGTCGCGCAGGATTAGGCAGTCCTTCAGCCATGGGTGAAGCTGAGCGTCAACTCCGACATCAGACAGTCGGGCAAGCAGTGCCGTGGTGCTGATGCGGCAGGTGTTTACCTGGGCGGTAACGGGGACAGGCGTATTGTTGCAGGCCAGCAGCCGCGCGGCCTGCTCCTGACCCAGTCGGGCAATCCACTCCTCCACCAGCCATTTGGGATGGCTGTAAAGGGTGGAAAAATAGGCGGCAGGGTCACTACTGTCGATCACCGGCAGACGGTCCATGCTGCGCTCCAGATTGCGCAAGACCGCATTCACCAGACCGGCTGCCCGGGCGTGTTTACAGTGGATTCGGGTCAACTCCACCGCGCTGTTTACCGCGGCGCTGTGTGGCACTCTGGAAAGGAACAGCATCTGATACAGACCGATTCGCAGGGCCTGTATCACCTTAGATTCCATTCGCTTGAGGGGCACATTGGAGAACCGGGACAGATAATAGTCCAAAAGCAGGCGGTTTTGCTGCACACCAAAGCAGATCTGGGTGGCAAGGGCCGCATCCCGACGGTCCAGCCCGGCCTGGGCAAGCTGCTTTTTCAGCACAGCGTCCGACCAACCACCCTGTCGTTCACAGGTGTGCAGGGTAAGTAACGCGACTTCTCTGGCGTCCATAAACACGCCCCCTTTCCGAAAAATCAAAATCAGATCGTAATGGGGTGACCACGCAGGTAGTCTGCCGCGTCCATGCGCTTGCCGCCCTGGGCCTGCATCTGACGGATACGAAGCACCTGCCCATCTCCGCAGGCTACATCGATGCCGTGCTTATCCGCGGCAACGATGCTACCCGGAGTGACGGCGGTGGTCTGCCCAGTCAATTCGGTACGGTATACTTTTACGGTCTCGCCGTTGGGCAGCTGTGTGGTGGTGGCGGGCCAGGGCACCAGACCGCGCACCTGATCATGTAGCTGGCGGGCGCTCCGGGTCCAGTCCAGGGGGGACAGCTCCCGGGACAGCATGGGGGCATAGCTTACCTTGCTATCGTCCTGAGGAGTGCGCGTGGCAGTTCCGGCCGCGAGCTGCTCCACTACGTTCACCAGAAGGGTTGCGCCCATCTGCGCCAGACGGTCGTGAAGGGTCTCCACCGTTTCGTCCGGATCAATGGGAGTAGCTGCCTGAGCAATGATGTCCCCGGCATCCATGGCCTTTGCCATGTGCATGATGGTCACACCACTCTCCTGCTCCCCGTTCAGGATTGCCCAGTGAATGGGGGCAGAGCCGCGATATTTGGGCAGGAGCGAGGAGTGAACATTGATACAGCCATACTTGGGGTAATCCAGAATATCAACCGGCAGGATCCGACCATAGGCGGCCACAGCGATCAGTTCCGGCGCGAGGGAACGAATGATGTCCAACGCGCACCCGTCCCTGACGGTTTCCGGTTGGTAGACCGGGATATCGTGAGCCAGAGCGTATTCCTTTACCGGTGGCGCCTGCAGCTTCATGCCGCGGTTTTTCGGCTTGTCCGGCTGGGTGAATACACCACATACTTCGTGCCCCGCCTGCACCAGGGCATCCAGGGACGGCACGGCAAAGTCGGGGGTTCCCATAAACAGGATCTTCATTTCAGCCCTCGTCCTCCATCATCTGTTCCAGCTCCTCCGGCGTATAAAGCCGGTCGGTGTGCTCCACAAACAGGTGTCCGTCCAGATGATCCAGCTCGTGGCAGAAGCACCGGGCGGTCAGACCCTCATCCTCCACCTCGAACCAGTTCCCATTTCGATCCTGCGCACGCACACGCACCACCATGGGGCGCTTGACAAAGCCCCACTTGCCGGGGACGCTGAGGCAGCCTTCCATGTCCTCCTGCTCCCCCGCCGTGTGCACGATGGTGGGGTTGATCAGCTCCAGAATTTCGTCCTGACCGTTGATGACCAGGACTGCCCGGCGCAGAATGCCAACCTGGGGCGCGGCCAGACCAACACCGTTGGAGTCCAGCAGGGTTTGGCGCATATCATCCAGCAGAGCCCACAGCTTTTCATCAAATTTGGTTACCGGGTGACAGATCTTGTTCAGCACAGGATCTCCCTGAGTAACAATGGTACGCAGCATAATTGGTACTCCTTTCGTAAATGCGCCCACCGGGCGCGGTCAGTCCAGAGGATTCGTGTCCGCGTAAACCGACACACCTCTGGATTGCTTGTCCTGATGGACGGCGATCAGCATCCGGGAGACCAGATGCCGCAAATCGGGGGTACTCTTCCCCACCAGCGTCAGCCGATAACGGTAACGGTTATTGACCTTGGCAATGACCGCCGGTGCCGGTCCAAGCACTCGCACCGGATCAGCAATCGTCCGCAGCCCCCGTTCCAGTCCGCCGCGCAGCTTGGTACAGGTGCCAAGCACTTCCGCTTCGTTCGCCCCGGACACAGTCAGCACAGTGACATCCTGAAAGGGCGGATGCCCACGCAGATGCCGCAGGGGCAACTCCTGCTGGTAAAAACGGTCGTAGTCCTGCTCGGCGGCAAAGGTGATGACCTCGTGCTCCGGAGCATAGGTCTGAATGACCGCCCGACCGGACTTTTCGCCACGTCCGGCCCGGCCAACCACCTGAGTCAGCAAGGAAAATGTACGCTCAGCGGCACGCACATCTTCCACAAACAGGGCCTGGTCGGCGCACAACACGCCAACAAGAGTGACATTTTCAAAGTCCAGCCCCTTGGCAACCATTTGTGTTCCCAGCAAGATCGGGGCATTCCCCTTACGAAAGCGTTCCAGATAATACTCGTGCGGATGTGCGGCAGATACGGTATCCGTATCCATGCGCAGGATCTCAACGCCGGGGAACAGGTCCTCCAGTTCCTCCTGCACTCGCTGGGTGCCAACGCCGATAAAGTTGAATATGCCGCTGCATTCCGGGCAGGCGTCGGGCAGTCGCTGAGAGTGCCCGCAGTAGTGGCACATCAGCCGCCCATTGGCAGAATGATAGGTCAGGTTAGCAGAGCAGCGGGGACACTCCGGCACATGACCACACTCGCCGCAGGACACCATGCGGCTGGCGCCCCGGCGATTGAGGAAGAGAATACTCTGCTCCCCGCGCTCCATCGTTTCCTCCAGCTCCTGCCGCAGACGTTCGCTGATTGCTCCGCCGTTTCCGGCGCGCAGCTCCTGCTTCATGTCCACGATCAGCACCTGTGGCAGCGGGCGCTTGTTGTAGCGCTGGGTAAGCTGCAGCAGGCAATACTGTCCTGCCCGGGCGTGATACATGGTCTCCACGCTTGGTGTTGCCGAACCCAGGATCAAAAGGGCATTTTCCTGAGCGCAGCGGTATTTGGCGATGTCTCTGGCGTGATAGCGGGGGGAATTTTCCGATTTATAGGAGCTTTCCTGTTCTTCATCCAGAATAATGACACCGAGGTTCTTTAAAGGGGCAAACACTGCAGAGCGGGTACCAATGACCACCCGCGCCTGACCGTCACGCACCCGCTTCCACTCATCATACCGCTCCCCTGCCCGAAGGGAACTGTGAAGCACGGCGATCTGCTCCCCAAAGTGGGAAGTAAATACCCGCAGAAGCTGGGGGGTGAGGGCAATCTCGGGGACCAGCACCATTGCCGTGCGTCCCCGGTCCAGAACTTGCCGGATCAGCTGGATATACACCTGTGTTTTCCCGCTTCCGGTCACCCCGTACAGCAGTGCTGCAGCGGGCTTTCCCAAGCAGGACATCTCGTCCAGCGTGTGCAGCGCCTGGGCCTGTTCCTCGTTCAAGATGACCGGCTGAGCAGGCTCTACCGGTTCATGATCCACCCGGCGCAGGACCGCCTGGCGCTCCAGCGTGATGATCCCCTTCTGGGCCAGAGCCCGCAGGGTAGCTGATGAAGCGCCGGTGAAATAGCAAAGCTCTTTGCTGGGCGCACTGCCAATAGCGCACAGCAGCTCCACAACGGCGTACCGCAGCGGCGCACTTTTCCGACGTGGGGCAACCAGAGCCATGGCCTCTTCTGCCGGGATAGCCAGCACCGCCAACTGCTGGGTCTTGTCTCCCACTGCCCGCAAAGCACTGGTCTGTATCTCAACTACGCCCCGCTGCGTCAGCAGTTTGATGGCTGCGGTAGGTGATTTGGCTCCAAACGCAGCACGGATCTGCCCCATGTCCACCTTGCCCTGGCAGGCAAGCAGCAGTTCTACAAGACGGGTGGCAGAAGGCGAGTTTTCCGCCGCCTCGTAAGCCTGCTCCCGACTCACGCCCTCGCGCAGACAGCAGGAATCACGCACGGAAAAGAACAGGCCCGCAGGCAGCATGGCCTTGACCGCGTCGTAGACTGTGCAGAAATACCGCTCGCGCATCCAAAGTGCCAGACGGAGCATGTGATCGTCCAGCACCGGCTCATCGTCCAGAGGACTGATTACAGTTTTCAGCCTGCTTGCCGACTCCTGCCGCTGCAGTGCCAGCACGATCCCGTCACAGGGACGGCTGCCGCTGCCAAAGGGTACCAGGACCCGGGTGCCGGGTCGAAGTGTATCCTCCAGCTGGGTGGGGACAAGGTAATCATAGGGCCGGTCGATGGCATAGATAGCTCTGGAAACCGCCACTTTTGCAATCAGTTTCGCCCCCATGTCCACACCCCCTTCACCGGAAAAGGCAAGCGAAACGCATATTGCCCTTCACTTGCCTTTTACTGTTTACTGCTGCGCGGTTTCCTCGCCGCAAGCGATCTCGCGGATGGCAATGCTCACCGGCTTATCCTCCAGAGGAGTTCCGGTCTCCTGTGCCTGAGAAGCGATGGCACGGGCACGGCAGGCAACGACATTGACCAGCTCATAACGGCTGGGAACGGACTTGAGAAGGTCCTTCATGGGGGGGTAGAGCATCATAACGCATTATCTCCTTCAACAATATGGATTCGTTTGGCTACGCGGCACTCCGCGGCGGCCAGAATGGCTTCGATCTCGGTCACGGCGTGGGTCACACGGTCGTTGATGACCAGATAATCGTACTTGGGGATCTCTTTATATTCCTCACGCGCACGGGCAAGGCGGCCTTGAATGACCTCCTCGCTATCGGTGTTGCGTGCGTGCAAGCGACGGGAAAGCTCCTCGAAAGAGGGCGGGATCATAAAAATGGAAATGGCGTCCGGGCGCTTTTTGCGCACATTTTCGGCCCCCTCAACCTCCACATCCAGCAAAACATCGATTCCTGCGTCCAGCTTGTCCTGCAGGATTTTTTCCGATGTTCCGTAATAGTTTCCCTGATACTGGGTGTACTCCAGCAGCTCGCCCCGGGCGATCATGCCCTCGAATTCTTCCCGGGTGATAAAGTTGTAATTCTTTCCGTTTTCCTCACCGCTGCGAGGGGCGCGGGTAGTAAAGGAGACGGAGAAGAACAGCTCCCGCTGGCCCATCAACTCGGCGATCACGGTACTCTTTCCCACGCCGGAGGGACCGGATAAGACGATCAGCTGTCCCTTGCTGTTTTTCTTGCGGATCATTCTTCCTCCTCCTCTTCGGTCAGGACGGCGTCCTTATCTCCAAGTCGGTTGGCCACGGTTTCCGGCTGCAGTGCAGACAGAACAAGGTGGTCATTATCCATGATGAGTACGGCACGGGTGCGCCGGCCGTAGGTGGCGTCAATGAGCACACCCCGGTCCCTGGCTTCCTGCACCATACGCTTGATGGGGGCCGACTCCGGGCTGACAATGGCGATCAGCCGGCCGGCCGACACCATGTTGCCAAAGCCTATATTGATCAGTTTCACTTGCAGCGACTCCTTTACTCCACGTTCTGCACCTGCTCACGGATCTTTTCGATTTCCGCCTTGATGTCCACCACATGGCGTGAGATCTCCAGATCACTGCACTTGGAGCCGATGGTGTTGGCCTCGCGGTTAAATTCTTGGATCAGGAAGTCGAGTTTGCGGCCAACGGGAACGCCGCCGGAAAGCATCTCCTCCAGCTGACCAAGATGACTGTGCAAACGAACGGTTTCCTCGTCCACCGCCACCTTATCGGCAAAGATCGCAGCCTCGGTCAGAATACGGGAGGGGTCCAGCTGGGTGTTGCTGAGCACCTCCTGCATGCGGGCCTCCAGCTTGGCGCGGTATTCGTTCACCGTCTGGGGCGAGCGCTCCTCCACCTTTGCCAGCAACCGGGTAATGATGGCGGCGCGGTTTCGGATATCCTCAGCCAGCTTTTCTCCCTCCCGCTGGCGCATGGCGGTAAAATCGGCCAGCGCTATGTCGAGCACGGCGCAAATGTCCTTTGCCACCGCCTCCACATCCTCCTGGCTTTTTTCCACAAGCAGCACGTCCGGGAACCGGGACAGCAGAGACACCGAAATGTCGTCCCGGAGGGAATAGCGCTGAGCCAACTCTGTCAGCGCCTTGTGGTAGCCGTCGGCAACGGCCTGATTGACGCTGACCGTCACCTGGTCGCCCTGGGTGTTGTCCAGCGTGACAAACACGTCCACCTTACCCCGGGAAATGCTGTTCTGTACCCGGGTCTTGATGGCATCTTCGGCAAAGATATACAGCCGGGGCAGCTTAACAGAACAGTCCAGATACCGGTTATTTACCGAGCGGACCTCCACAGTGATGGAGCGACCGTTGAGAACCGCCTCTCCCCTGCCGTAGCCCGTCATACTTTTGACCATGACCAATACACTTCCTTTTCTTCACCCCCACCACTACGGTGCATGGCGGGCGTTTTATCAACAGCCGAAGCAGCCGCCCGGCGTACAGCAGTCGATGCACATCAGGATGGTGCACCAGTCGGGACCACTGCTTCCGTATTGTCCCGGGCGGTACGTCTGGGTACCGGTGCGCATCATCATCAGCGCCTGTCGATACTCCATGTTGCCCGGCTCCAGCTGACAGGCCATGTGATAATTGCGCTGCGCCTCATCCAGCCAGCCCCGGCGGTAGGCAATCGCCCCCCGCAGGAAATACCACTCACCGCCGCGGTCAGACTGCGCATCCAGCAGAGCCTCTGCCTGGTCCAGACTGCCCGCGTTGATCAGCATGCGGACCTGAGCGTAGGCGCCGGTTCCGGTGTGCTGATAGGAGCCTGTCGACGAACCGTAGCCCGGACGCTGTCCTCCTGCAGACCATCCGCCACCCTCACGCTGCTTCTGAATGGTTTCGTAGGCTTCGTTGATGGCTTTCATTTTCTCCTCCGCCAGATCGGCCAGGGGATTATTCTGGTAGTTGTCCGGGTGATATTTCCGGGCCAGCTCCCGATATGCCTTTTTGACCTCATCATCACTTGCACTGGGGTCGATTCCCAGCACACTATATGGATCGTTCATTTCGTTTTCTCCACATTCTATGTTTTTTTACCTGTTTCCAATGCCCCTGGAACACCGCCTGGCATACCGCAGGCAGCCCCAGCCAGAGCACGTTGTTCACCAGCTCCTCCTGCCGTCCGAAGTCCAGCAGTACCGCAGCCGAGCGCATCAGGTCGAGGGATCGGTCCAACGTGGCCCGCAGAGAGCCGTCCACATCCTCCCCATCGACATACCGCAGGAGAATGGGATTGTAATTTCCCTGCGCCCGATCCTGTCCCAGATCATCCCGTGCGTCCACCAAGTAGATCCAGCGCCCCAGATGGTACAGCAGCTGGGCCATGGCACGGTCCCGCACCGGATCTCCCGTTTCAGGCGCCGCCCCTTGCAACAGCAAAGCAAAGGCGTCTGCCGGCGCGTCCAGACTGGGGCTGTTTTCCTGCTCCAGCTGCCGCAGCCGCTCCAGCTGCCGGATGACCGTTTGTTCAAACACCGGCTGCCGCCGTGCGGCGTTCTGATAGCCCCGGCGCAGCATGGCCCGAAGCAAGCGCGCGCCCAATCCGCGCACAAAGCTCTCGTCGCGGACGGTGTCGCACAGTTGGTGGTAAGCAAGGATCACACTCTCATCTGCCGCCAATTCCAGTTCGGCAGAGGCCGTGCACATTCCGGTGCAGCGGATCGGGTGGACCGGGCAGCGCCGGCAGCTGTCAACCGGGATTCCTTCTCCGGGAGCAAGCAGCAGGGCCAGAAACGTGAAATCATAGTTGAGTACCAGTCCGGTCAAAACCCCGCAGCGCTTGCGCATGGTGCGGCACAGTCCACAGTAAACCGCACGGTACAGTTCCATGTCCTTGCACTTGAGTTCCCCGGGGATGGGACGAACATATCCGAAGATAGGTCATTCCTCCTCGATCGCCACAATGGTAAATTCCGGCCGGCCCCGCCGGGCAAGTGCCCGGTCCAGCATAACGGCGGGGGCAAAGCCTGCCAGTAATCCGGCAAAGGCAGCAACTACGCTCAACCCTTCACCAAGTCCAAGCCGCATTCCCAGCAGATAGCCTGCAGCCAGTGTGGCACAGGGCAGCAAATAAACCAGCGCCGCGATACCGATGGCGCTTCCGGAGTTGGAGCGTACCCGCACCACATCTCCCGTCTTGGCGCCTACAGCATTCTCCGCCAGGGAAAGAATTTCGTCCCTGGGCCTTTGAGGGCAGCCCTCACAGCTTTTACAGCTGAGCCCGCACTCCAGCTGCCGCATCAGGGACACCTGAGCGGTGTGGGGGGAAACCACGCATTTGACAACCGCCTTTTGATCCATAACAGCCTCCTTGGCTTACTTGGACAGTTTTACCACCACGCTGTTGGCACCCAATGCGCCCACGTCTGCGCTGGCATACAGGTATACCTTTACCGGAACGTTGTGGGAGCCGGTGGCATCCAGCTGGGACAGGTCTGCCACCAGCTTGATTTGGCTGGGCTGCACTCTGTCCAGAGAGGCCTTCGGTCCACGCAGGGTAATGGTGCACACCTGAGTGCTCAGCACAGCATCGTATCCCCTGGGGATATTCTGCAGTTCGATGTTACGCACTTCAAAGCTCTTGGTATCCAACCCCTTGACGGTGACCTCCACCTGTGCCTTAGTGATGCCGCTGACATTTTCAATGCCGGAGGGCAGATAAATGGGATATTCCCCGGCATAGGTATCCTGCACCTGAGCCAGATCAATGCTGCCCAGCGAGATCTCGGTCAGCGACTGCATATCCTCCTCTGTACCGGAAACAGTGAGCGTTTCAGGGAATATTTCGTAAGCGGTGTGCTGATCCCGGCTGGCGCCGCCGCCGGCGATCAGATCAATGGTAAGGGGGACTTCCCGTGTAACCAGAACCGGGAGGATCACATAGGGCTGCTCCACACTCAGGGTCAGTCCTTCCTGCTCCGGATCCAGCGGCTTGTCACGCTCGTCCAGCAAAACGATGGGCAGCTCGCCGGAAAAGCTGGTCTTCATGTCCTTTTGGTTGACCACCACCTGCGCCTGCTTTACCCGCTCCACTGCGTCCTCCGGACCGCTGACCAGCACCATTTCCGGCTCAACAATAAAGGCGCCGGCGCGATACCCCTCGGCTACACTGCCCTTGAATACAGGCTCGATCTCAAGAGGTTTGGAGTGGATCTTCGCCACCGTGACGGTAATGGTCTCCGGTTCCATCCTCTGCACGGAAAAATCGGAGGGGGTAACGGAAACGGGATAATTAACGTCATAAGTCACCTGATACACGCCCGGATCAGAAATGCGGGAAACGTCCAGGGTGACTGAAACGGTGTTCTTGTTCAGTTTTCCAATGTCGTCCCACTTACCCTTCCAGACCAGAGAGACCGTGGCATGGGACTGGGACTGGATCTGCAGGCCCTGGTTTTCCAGCACGCGTGTGCCGGAAACGATTACCGGGATTCCGGATACCTGATTGTCCAGATCCGGGTCGTTGTCAAACCGGACCACGCCCCAGAAGACAAGGGCAAAGACGACAGAGATGAGGATGTAAAACCAACGCTTCTCAGTTACTGATTTCATCCTTACCGTCCTCCTTTCCCGCCCGCTTAAACAGGGCAAGCAGTGCCTCAGGCAGCTTGTCCTGCTCGCGCTCCTCCTGCGCCAGGAGGCTGTTGCTCAGCAGGCGCTCCAGCGTTTCGGGGGCCAGATGCCGCTTGAGCATACCGGCCTCTGCAACCGAAATGGAGCCCGTCTCCTCAGACACGATGGCAACTACTGCATCAGTATGCTCGCTCATGCCGATACCTGCCCGGTGTCGCATTCCCAGATCACGGCTGAGATTGGCATTGCCCGACAGGGGCAGCATGCACCCTGCAGCCACGATGCGGCCATTACGCACGATGACTGCCCCGTCGTGCAGGGGTGCTTTGTCCCAGAACAGGTTCTTCAACAGCTCTGACGACACTGCCGCGTCCAGAGGTGTTCCGGTTTTGATCACCTCGTCCAGATGGTTGTTTCGCTCAAAGACCATCAGCGCGCCAACCTTATCCCCGGACATCTGGCGATAGGCACTCACAGTCTGCAGGATCGCACTCTCCACGCTGTCAAGATCCCGCTGAGGAGCGTTGAACAGCAGATGGAAAAGTCTGGTATCACCCATGCGCTCCAGAAAACGGCGGATCTCCGGCTGGAACACCACAACAAGGGCGAGCGCACCGTATTCCACCACGATGTTAAACAGCTTACTGACAGCATAAAGATTGGCAACAGATGCCGCCGCCATCAGCGCCAGCACCACCGCCACTCCCTTGAGTACCCGGCCAAAGCTGTGTTTTCTGGTGGACCAAAGGATCTTATAAGTCAGTCCTGCAATAATGGCCACATCAATGACATCTGTGATGCGAATCATCTTTATAAAGCCAAGGATCACGTGAAAAACGGCTTCCATCTGTCTTCCCTCTTTTCCCTGCCAAATGGGCGCACAGGCACAATATGCCTATTCTCCGATATTATACGATAAATCCCCTAAAATGGCAACCCAAACAGGACGGAAAGACAGGCAAAATTTTTTCTTCTCTTCCCTATTTTGAACAATAGATATCCGGCAGATTGCGTGCGCCGTCAGACGGTCGTTACCCAGCCGCCAGCACTCGCATGGCCCGACAGAAGTACCGCACATGCTCCGGTGTGCTAAAGGCACTAACGCTGGCCCGGATCGTTCCCCCGGGCAGTGTTCCCGCCGTCCGGTGCGCCAGGGGTGCGCAGTGCAGTCCTGTGCGTACGGCGATGCCCATCTCAGCCAGCCGATTTCCGATCTGCTCCTGATCTTTTCCCTGCACCCGCAGGCTCAGTACGCCGCTTTGACAGTCCGCCGTCTCCGGCGCTGAAAATACCTCCACGCCCGGAATTTTGCGCAGCTGGCGGGCCATCATCCGAACAAGCCGCCATTCGTGTGCGCCGATGCGCTCTACCCCCACCCTGCGGACAAAGCGCAAACCAGCCAGAAGACCGGCAATACCGGAGGTGTTGTGTGTCCCCGCCTCCAACCGGTCGGGCAGAAAATCCGGCATGGTCTGTTTCAGAGAATGGCTTCCGGTGCCGCCGAAGATAAGCGGACTGACCGGTGCATTACACAGCAGCAGGCCCGTTCCCTGTGGTCCGTAAAGTCCTTTATGACCGGGCATGGCAACAAAGGCCGCCTGCCAGCGGTTCATATCCACATTAATACAGCCGGCGGACTGGGATGCATCCACGATCAGCGGCACCCCCTGCCGGCGGCACAGCCGGGCGATGTCGTCTATGGGCAGAATATACCCAAATACGTTTGACACATGGGTGCACACAACCGCCCGGGCCCCCTGTCTGATCCTCCATTCCATTTCCTCCAGCATGGCGTCTGGCCGAAAAAGAGGCGCCTGGGCAATTTGGACGGTCACACCGTCCATTGCGTACAGAGGGCGGGTAACCGCGTTGTGTTCATATCCTGAAATGACTACTGTATCCCCCGGGCGCACCAGAGAGTGGATGGCCAGATTGATCCCGTGGGTGGCATTCATGGTGAACACTATCTGTTCGGGGTTGGGTACTCCAAACAGGTCGGCCGCGACTTCCCGGCATTCGTACAGGATGTTGGACGCGTGCTGTGCCGCCTTATGCCCTCCCCTTCCGGGGCTGGCGGCATAGTTCATAGCGCACAAAACGGCGTGCGGTACATCACCCGGTTTTTGCAGGGTTGTAGCCGCACTATCCAGATAAATCATAGAAATACCTCCCGCAAGGTTTCGTCCGGTTCCACAGCATAAACGTGCCTGATCGGCAGTCCTGCCGCCTGGAGCTGGTGGGCTGCGTCGGACAGCGTGCGGCGGGACACACGCACGCAATAGCCGCACCCCTCTCCCGCGATCTGGGCGGGAGCGCGCTGTACCTGTGCGGTGATCCCCGCCCGCTCAAGGGCCCGGGCGGTGCGTTGAGCATAGGTCAGCGAGCGGCTGGTAATGAGGTAGTAGGGCATATTGATCTCCCCCTTCCCAAGTTACTCCCCCACAGCTACTATATGCGTACCTGCTCCCAAAGGAAACAAAAACGGACGGGAACCTGTCCCGTCCGTTTTTGCAGATGTTATTATATTTGTTCCAGCAGGGCCACCGCGTGGGCCGCAATTCCGTCTCCCGCGCCGGTAAAACCCAGTTTTTCCTCGGTGGTGGCCTTCACGTTGACCTGCCCCTCATCCACGCCCATGTGTGCGGCAAGATTGGTGCGCATATGAGGGATAAATCCGGCAAGCTTTGGACGCTGGGCGATCACGGTAGCGTCCACATTTCCCACCCGCCAGCCCCGCTGTCCAAGCAGTTCCACCACATGATCCAGGAGTTTCAGACTGTCTGCTCCTTTGTAATTTGAGTCGGTGTCCGGAAAATGCTGTCCGATATCCCCTAAACCCGCAGCACCAAGAAGCGCGTCCATCACCGCGTGTGTGAGCACGTCGGCGTCAGAATGGCCCAGCAGTCCGCGCTCATAGGGGATATCCACACCACCCAAAATCAGCCGACGGTCCTCCACCAACCGGTGCACATCGTAGCCGTGTCCAATTCGCATCATCGCCCCTCCTCCTGTCTCAAATCCAGAATGGCCTGACCAAGGACCAGATCAAACGGGGTGGTCACCTTGATGTTTTCCCGGTCTCCCGGGGTGAGGACCACTTTCATGCCCAGCTGCTCTACCACAGAGCAGTCGTCTGTCACCTGTATGCCCTGTTCCGCGGCTTGCTCTACTGCGGCGCGGATCAGGTCTGCCTGAAATACCTGTGGTGTCTGCACCGACCATAGAACACTCCGATCCACGGTTTCTTCCACGATGCCGTTCACAGCGCGCTTTATGGTGTCGTTGAGAGGAATGGCCGGGGCGGCCGCGCCCGATGCCGCAGCCTGCTCCAGGACCTGATCAAGCACCGTTTGCGTCAAAAACGGCCGCGCACCATCGTGAATGGCGATCAGCTCAGCGTCCGCACGGACCTGGCGCAGGCCCGCCCGCACAGAGAGCATGCGCTCGGCACCACCCACCACCACTTTTGTTACCTTGTCAAAACTATAGTCCTTACACAGTCTGCTGATGTCCACCAACAGATCTTCCCGGGTGACAACGACCACCTCGCTCACCGATGCACACCGCTCAAACACCTGTAGAGTGCGGGCAAGAATGGGCATGTCACCCAACGGGGCAAGGATCTTGTCGATCCCCTGCATGCGGCTGGCCGTTCCGGCTGCCACCACCACCACTGACCACACCGGTCTGGACCGCTTGCGGCCAAACAGGCGGAAACGCTCACTCATAGTTACAACCTCCTGCAAAAAAGGAGCCATAAGGCTCCTTTTCTCGTGGACAAAGTGTCCACGGCTATTTTATTAAGCAAGAGCCTGAGTTATACGGGCTTCCACCGCTTCATACTCCACGCTCTGGGCAAGGACCACCTCAGAGATCAGGATCTCCTTTGCGGAATGGAGCATTTTTCTCTCTCCGGTGGACAGTCCGCGCTGCGCATCACGCTGCAGCAGGGACTTTATAACCTGGGCCACCTGCATCAGGTCGCCGCTTTTCAACCGCTCCATATTCTCCCGGTAGCGGCGGGTCCAGTTCTGTTCCATGTCCACTTCAATGTTGGGCAAATCGCACAGCAGACGCTCAGCCTGGTCCGCATCCATAACCGGACGCACGCCGATCTCTGTGCAGTTGTGGGTGGGGATCATAACGACCATGGAACGCACAGGCAGCTTCAGGACATAGTAATCCCGCATCACGCCGTTGATCTTCTGCTGGACGACGCGCTCTACAACACCGGCGCCGTGCATGGGATGAACGATCTTGTCGCCCTGGCGAAACATGGTCTTCACCTCCCGCTGTTCACAATGTTAAATGGAAGAACTTTCCCATAGAATTATATCACAGAATTCCGGGTTCAGCAAGAATTCTTTTCCATTTTTTTAACAGACAGCAAAAACCGGGCGCCGAAACCTTCGGCGCCCGGTCAGATTGATTAAATTGCAAAGGCTCAGGCCTCAGCGTCCTCCTCGGCAGGGGCCTCCTCCTCGGCGGGAGCGGCCTCAAGCAGAGCGCGAATGGACAGAGAGACCTTCTTGTTCTCCATGTCGATATCGGTGACCTTGGCCTCGACCACCTGACCCTCAGCCAGCACGTCGCCGGGCTTCTCGATGCGGCGATCAGCGATCTGGGAGATGTGGATCAGGCCGTCAACACCGGGAATGATCTCGGCAAAGGCACCGAAGGTCATCAGCTTGACCACCTTCACCTGAGCCACGCTGCCCACCTCATAGGTGGTGGTGAACTTGGTCCAGGGGTCCTCGGAATGGTCCTTCATGCCCAGGGAGATCTTCTTCTTCTCCTTGTCGGCGGAAATGACGTACACCTCAACAGCGTCGCCAACGGACACCGCCTCAGAGGGGTGCTTGATGCGGCTCCAGGACAGCTCGGAGATGTGGACCATGCCGTCCACGCCGCCGATGTCCACAAAGGCACCATAGGAGGTCAGGGACTTGACAACGCCGCTGTAGCGCTTACCGTCCTCGATCTCGGCCCAAACCTTCTCCGCGGCAGCAGCGCGCTCAGCGCGAGTCACCTTGCTGATGGAACCCACCACACGGCGGCGGGCACGGTTGACCTCGGTGATCATCAGACGCACGTTCTGCTTGATCAGCTGAGCCATCTCGGCCTCGCGGGGTAGGCCGGTCTGGGAAGCAGGGACGAACACACGAACGCCCTTGACGGAGACGACCACGCCGCCCTTGTTGTCCTCGGTGACAACGCCTTCCACAACGGAGCCGTCCTCGCAGGCGGCCTCCACCACGTCCCAGCTCTTGACCATGTCCAGACGCTTCTTGGACAGCTTCACCAGGCAATCGCGGTCGCTGACCAGCATCACATAACTCTCGATCTCGTCGCCGACCTTGACCAGCTCCTCGATCTTGACGTTGGGATCGTCGGAAAACTCATCAACATGAATGTAACCGGGGTACTTAATGCCCAGATCCACCTGGATCTCGGTCGGCGTGATAGCCACGACGATACCCGTAACCTTATCCCCCGTATTTACAGTTTTGATCGACTCCTCCAGCAGCTCTGCAAAGGATTTTTCGATCTCCATAATTTCTTCGCTCATTTTGTCATAGACCTCCTTTATTATCCACTCGGGCGTAGATGCACCCGCAGTGATGCCAACATTGGAAAGACCCTGAAATTCACTCACGTCCAGATCGTCCGCCCGTTCAATCAGGCGCACCATGGGACAAAGCTGCCGGCACAGTTGGGCAAGGCGCTTGGTGTTGGAGCTTTTCCGATCTCCAATGACCACCATGGCATCGCTTTGGGCCGCCAGCTGCTGAGCTTCCTCCTGCCGTTTCGATGTTGCACCGCATATTGTATCAAAAAATTTTGCATTTGTACACACTTTTTTTGCAATTTCTACGCAATCATCCCAAATCTTTCTGGTGGATGTGGTTTGGGAAACAAAGCTCAGGGGATATTCCCGCCGGGCAGGGTCATCTTTCAGCCAATTGTACAGCGCCTGTGCGTCCTCCAGCACCACCGGCTGGCGGCACCAGCCCGCAATGGCCAGCACTTCCGGATGGTCGGGTGTGCCGATGATGACCGGCAGACGCCCCTCTTCTTCCGCAGCAACCACAAGGTCATGGATGCGCTTGACGCTGGGGCAGGTGGCCTCCAAAATATCCACGCCCCGGGCACGAAGCTGCTCATACACCCCGCGCCCTTCTCCGTGAGAACGAATGATAACAGCGCTGCCCTCCGGCACCTGGTCCACCGAATCCACGCTGCGCAGGCCCTGCCGCGCCAGATGATCCACTACGTCCATGTTGTGCACGATAGAGCCCAGGATAACGCAGGGCCGGCCTGACCGGGCTGTTTTATCAGCCAGTTCTACCGCCCGGCGCACACCGTAACAAAAGCCGGCAGAGCGGGCAAGAGTCAGTTTCATTTTGCGCCCTCCTCAAGAGCGCGGATGCGCTCCATCAGATCGGCGGCGATGGCGTGAAACTCCTCCGAGGTGCCCTTTCGGCTCTCCACCTGAGGTGCGAAAGGCTGGCCGATCACCACAGTAGTGGGCCGGAACCAACGCTTCTTTGCTGGGATATACACGGGTACGATGGGCGCACCGGTGCGCACCGCAAACATAGCCGCCCCCGTCTTCGCCTCCACATTCTCTCCCTCACCCACGCGGGTACCCTCGGGAAACATGAGCAGCTTACGCCCTTCCTTCAGCACACGCAGGGCGGTCTTCACCGCGCCGATGTCCGCCGTGCCGCGTTCAACACCAAACACGCCCGCTTTGCCAAGGATCCAGCCGATCACGGGAATGTTCAGGACCTCTTTTTTTGCCATGGCACGCATCACATGACCGCGGCGGAAGGCAAACACAGCAAAAAACGGGTCAGACGCGCTGGTATGGTTGGGGCAGATCACCGCCGCCCCCTCAGGTATATTTTCCCGACCAACGGCCCTGACCGGGTGAAACAGGTTGAAAAAAGGATAGATCAGGGCGTAAATCAGGTGGTAAACACGATCGGTGTTCATTTGATTTTCTCCTTTATGGCAAGCAGAATGGCCTGCAGGCTCTGCTCCAAATCCAGATGGGTGGTATCCACCAAAACGGCATCCTCCGCCTGCCGCAGGGGCGCGATGGCGCGGTTGGTGTCCTGCTCGTCCCGGCGGATAATATCCTGCAGCACCGTCTCAAAGGCGGTATTCTGCCCGCGCTGACACAACTCCAGATGGCGGCGCTTGGCTCTGGCTTCGGGTGCCGCGGTAAGAAACAGCTTGACCTGTGCATGGGGCAGCACAACCGTACCGATGTCGCGACCGTCCATGATCACGTTGTTGTTGCGGGCAAGCTCACGCTGCAGTTCCAGCAGAAAAGCCCGCACCTCGGGAATGGCGGACACGGTGGAGGCGTGTTGGGAGATCGCGTGCTCGCGGATGGCACGGGAAACATCCTCTCCGTTGAGGTACATGCGCTGCTCCCCGTCTTCCCCGTAACCCAGTCGAATGTCCAGTCCTGCCAGTGTGGGGATCAGCTGCCGGGCGTCTCCGGGCTCAATGCCCGCGCGCACCGCGCTCAGGGCCACGGTGCGATAGATGGCACCGGTATCCACATAGAGAAAGCCCAGCTCCTTTGCTGCCTGCCGGGCAAGGGTGCTTTTGCCTGCGCCGGACGGTCCGTCAATGGCAACGCTGATATAGTTCATGTTTCCACCTCATTCTTCCAGAATAAATCGTGCGGCGCTCTCCCCTGCAGTCCGGCCGGTCGCCCACGCGATCTGCAGGTTAAAGCCGCCAGTATATGCATCCACATCCATCACCTCTCCGGCGAAAAACAGTCCGGATACGCGCTTGGACTCCATGGTCTTGGGATCGATCTCGCTCACCTTCACTCCACCTGCCGTGACAATGGCATCGGACAGCGGACGGGGGCGGGTAATGTGAATGGTCAGGTCCTTCAGGGTCTCCAGCAGTCGGCGGCGCTGATTCCGGGTGATCTCGTGCCCTTTTGTCGTTCCCGGAATGGCGGTAAGTGACACCATGACCGGCACCATCAGTCTGGGCACCAGTCCGCCCAGAATATTTTGAAAGTCCTGATTGGCCCGTTCGGAGAACTCCCGAACCAGCCGGGCGTCCAGTTTCTGCTCGTCCAGCGCGGGCTTGAGATCAATGTGGGCTACGTATTGCTCTTTGCCCATTTCACGCATACAGGCGCTGGCACTGAGTACCAAAGGTCCGGAAATCCCGAAATGGGTAAAGAGCATCTCACCCTGCTCCTCATAAACCACTTTTTTCTTGCTGTTCTTTACCTTCAGTGTGACATTTTTCAGGGACAATCCCTGCATCTGCGCACAAAAATCCTCTTCTGTCTCCAAGGGGACAAGGGACGGTCTTGGCTCTACGATGGTGTGGCCCAGGGCCCGTGCCATATCGTAGCCGTCGCCGGTGGAGCCGGTCAGCGGATAGGAGGCGCCGCCGGTAGCCAGCACCACTGCTCCACAGGAGTAGGTACCACACTCACCTCTTACGCCGGTCACACAATCATCTTCACACAGAATCTCCACAGCACGGTCCTGAACAACATTCACCCTGCATCGACGCAGTTCCGCCACCAGCGCGTCGATGATGTCCGCTGCACGGTCCGAGACAGGAAAGACCCGATTGCCCCGTTCCGTCTTCAGAGGAACGCCCAGCGCTTCAAACAGTTCCATAACCGCCTGAGGCGGCAGACGGTGCAGTGCGCCGGTCAGAAAGCGTCCGTTTCCCGGCGTGTTGGCCAATACCTCCTGCACCGAACAGCGGTTGGTCAGATTGCACCGCCCCTTTCCGGTGATATACAGTTTGCGGCCCAGCTTGGGATTGCGCTCCAGCACGGTAACGCGGGCGCCGTTCCGGGCAGCGGTGCAGGCAGCCAGCATTCCGGCCGCACCTCCACCGATGACGATAACTTGTGGGTCGTTCATAGTAATTCTCCCAAATAAGCTCCCGGAGCAGCAGGCCCCGGGAGCGTGTGGTTGTCAGGAAATGGGCTCGGTCTTCTCGTATACATCGTATTCGTCCCAAATGGTCTCCAAATGCTGAAAGATGTTGGCAACGTCCTGATTGCGCTTTTGACTGATGGCCACGATCAGCGCATTGATCAGGCTCAGCGGGGCAACCAGAGAATCCACAAAGGAAATCATATCGCTCTTTGCGGTAAGCGTAATGTGTGCCTTTTCCGCAATGGGGGACGCCTCGCTGTCGGTAATGGCAATCACTTTGGCGCCCCGGTCCCGGGCATAGTGCAGTGCCTTTACCGTGCGGCTGGAATAACGGGGGAAGCACACGCCGATGACCACGTCCCCCTCGCCCACGCGCAGGATCTGCTCAAAAATCTCACTGGTGGTGTTGGCACTGACCTCGCGCACATTGTCAAAAATCAGATTGAAATGGAAGGCCAGAAAACGGGAAAGGGCCGAAGAGGAACGCACGCCCATTATGTAGATGTTCTTCGCCTGCAAAATGGAGTCCACCGCACTGTTGAAGCGTGCGGGATCAAGTTCCTCCAGAGTGGAACGGATCATGGCAACATCGGAACGCAGTACGCTGGTAAGCACATCATCGCCCATCTGATCGTTGGCCATTTCAATGCGCTGCACCGAGGTCAGCCGGCTGCGAATCATTTTCTGCAGGGAGCGCTGCATGCTGGGATAGCCGTCGTAGCCAAGCTCCGCGGCAAAGCGGACCACGGTGGATTCGCTGACATTGACCGTCTGGCCCAGCTTGCTGGCAGTCATAAATGCCGCCTTGTCATAGGATTCCAGAATAAAGGCCGCGATGCGCTTTTGTCCTTTGGAGAAGGAACTCATATTCTCTCGGATCAGGGAAAGAATATCACGATTCATGGTTGTCACCCCTCTAAACACGCCAATTGGCGAAAAAACTCAATTTGCTCTATCATAACGCGACTTACCGGGAAAAGCAAGCGGTTTTTGCAGGAATAATTTCAAATCCTGCAAAAACCGCCTTTAATAATCGTTCTTCAACAACGTAAGCTCCTCTGTGGTAAGCTCCCGCCACTGTCCGGGACGCAGCGTGCGGTCCAGCGCAACATTGCCCTCACGAATTCGCTTGAGCCGCACCACATTTAATCCCGCCTTGGCACACATGCGGCGCACCTGCCGGTTCTTCCCCTGGTGAATGGTCACACTCAATTGTGTCACTCCGCCGCTGGTGCGTCCCCGGCTCACTCTTGCCGGAGCGAGAGGCTCCCCATCCAACTCCATGGGACCGGACAGAACGGGAATCCCTTTTTTAATATCACCTGTTACCCAGACCAGATATTCCTTTTCCACCTGATGGCTGGGGTGGATCAGCTGCTGAGTAAGTTCACCGTCATCAGTAAGCAGCAGCAACCCCTCCGAATCCAGGTCCAACCGGCCCACGGGAAAGACCCGTCTCCCACAGCCGGCTACAAGCTCAGCCACTGTTTTGCGCCCTCGTTCATCGCAAAGCGTAGTCACATAACCCCGGGGCTTATTGAGCATCAGGTATACTCTGTGCTCCGCACGGGCAAGGGGCTGACCATCCACCCGGATCTCGTCCTGCTCCGGGTCTGCCTTGTCCCCCAGCGCAGCGATTTGACCGTTAACAGACACTCTCCCCTGCTCGATCCACAACTCCATGGCACGGCGGGAGCCCATGCCACGGGCAGCCAGCAGCTTTTGCAGCCGTTCTTCCATATTGCTCCCACCTGCCTTTCATACAGTCTAATGAAGCACATCCATAAGTCGGTCCAGCCAGTTCTTTCTCACCGCATACCGGTGTGCAGACTGACCGTATACCAAAGGGCAAAGGCCGACCACGCGCCCCTCCAGATACCAGGTCACCGTCCCGGCGGTTCCGCCCTGCACGATAGGCACGGCTGTGTGATCAAGCAGAGATACCTCCTGCCGCACCTGCTCCCCCTCCATCAGAGAGTAGAATACATCCGCACCATACACCACGTCAACAAGCGAGGTCAGGCTACCGGCAACCGGCACTCGGGTAAACACCTGCCCCGATGCACACAAAGGGGTGCGGGAACAGGTCGAAAAGCCATAATCAAACAAAGCGGTGTGGTCTGCCCAGTCGTTCCCATCGTCCAGTGTGACCACGATCAGCCGCTGTCCGTTGCGCTGGGCACAGGAAATGAGCGTGCGACCGGCGCGCTGGGTATACCCGGTCTTCATCCCCACGCAGCCTTCATATTGCCAAAGCAGCTTGTTGTGGTTGGTAAAGCTACGCCCTTCAATGGAAATGGAGCGGGTGGCCACGATCCGGGCAATGGTCTCATTGTTCATACAGGCGGCAGCCAGCCGGGCCATATCGGCCGCAGTGGACATGTGCCCTTCCTCCGTTAATCCGCTGGGGTTGAGAAATCGGGTGTTCTCCATCCCCAGCAGAGCCGCCCTGCGATTCATAAGCGCTACAAACGCATCCACCGAACCGGCACACGCACCGGCCACGGCCAGCGCCGCATCGTTGCCGGAAGCCAGCAGCAGGCCATACATCAGCGCCTCCAGCGTCAACTCCTCCCCTGCTTTTAAATACATGGAGGATCCTTCCGCCCCGGTATACTCTTTCTTTATGGTGACCACTTCATCCAGCGCATGGCCGGATTCCATTGCCACTAGAGCGGTCATCAGTTTGGTAATGCTGGCGATATATCGCTTTTCATGGGCGTTGTGCTCGTAGAGCACGCGTCCGGACTCTGCGTCGATAAGAATGGCGGACGCGGCGGAAGTGCTCACGGCACCGGAGGGAAAGCAAAGCCCGCCGGCGACCGTCAGCACACACAACACCACACAAAGAAAACGTCTCATCCCCATTCCCCCCACAATAAAACATGGTTTTATTATAAGAGGTCCGGTGTGCTTTTATCCACGAAAAGATGCTCAGTCCACCACGTCGGACTCTGCCGCAGGTTCGGCAGCCGCCTTCTTCTCCTGCTGCTTGTCAATAAAGCCGGTGATCTTGTCCACCACCTCGGGTACCATGTCGATCACCCGGTCCACGGTGGTGCTGGCCGGAGGTGAAACAGGAAGCAGGCGCACGCTGTCGCCCTTCACAACAAGAAAGGCCACCGGCTCCAGCTTGGCACCTGCGCCGCCACCGCCGCCAAAGGAGTTGGCAGAAGGTACAGGGGCAGCTTTCTTGCCGGCAACAAAGTCGGCACCGCCGCTGCCAAAACCGAACGACAGCTTGGAAATTGGCAACAGGGTCACGCCCTCTGCACGAATGGGCTGTCCGATGATCGTGTTGGCATCCACCATGGTATGCACATGCTCCATAATGGTGGCGAACAAATCGTTGATGGGATGCTTGTTTTCCATAACTCAAACGACCTCACTTTCCGTTGATGCTCCGCGTACTGCAGAGCGGTTTTTGATCAGCACAAAAAGGACCTTTCCTCCAAACACCACTGCCAGCGTGAGCAGCTGCCAGAGCTTCAGATACAGAGAAAGATAGACATACGCGCTGGTCTGCCCTTGCTCATAGTCCAGCTCCACGTGGGCGTGACCATCTTGCACCTCCAGCGCCTGGGTCAGCGGCCCCCAAAGGCTGGCCAGCAGTGCGTTTGCCTGTCCGTAGCGTATGGCGGTGTCTGCCGGGTCAGGGCAGGAAATGGTGAGCAACAGTTCCAGTTTGTCGGCCCGCAGCTGCCCAAACAGCTTTTTCACGGTGTCCAGAGCGGCAGGCAGCAGCTGCACCAGCGGTTTTACACGTCCGCCCAGCGGCTTTTTTTCTTTGGCCGGCTTTGTCTTCTTGGTTTTTTCTTTACTCTTCTTGCCAGGCTTTACTGGGAACACACCTATCCGCACCGGACCTAACCGCAAGCGAACTCCAAGTCCGTCCTGACCGTATTCCACGATCGCACCGACCCGCAGCTGACCAAGCAGCAGCAGAACAAGGACCAGACTCAGGGCGATCCATACCCCGGTCATTCCTCCGGCGGCTGCTCCGCCGTTTTAGCAGCCTCCTCCTCACGCAGTCTGGCCACCGCAGCCTCCAGCTCCAAAGTGATCTGACCGTCCTCAGGGGTAGAGTCGGGCAGTTCGGGCAATTCATCCAGATCCGAGAGATTGAACGAACGCAAAAAGTTTTTGGTGGTGCGATAGAGAATAGGGCGGCCGGGCACGGCAAGGCGGCCGCACTCCTCAATAAGCTCCCGCTCCATGAGCAGACCAACCGTATAGGAGCTGTCCACTCCGCGGATCTGATCCACATAGGCACGGGTGGTGGGCTGATAGTAGGCGATGACGGCCAGAACCTCCAGCGCCGACTGGGACAGACGGGCCGGCTTGCGGCTTTCCAGCGTTTTGCGGATATGGTCCGCGTATTCCGGCGCAGAGCACAGCTGATAGCTGTTATCCAGCTTGAGCAGCCGGATCCCCCGGTGCTGGAAGCTGTATTCATCCATGAGATGCTGGGCCACCTGATCCAGCGTACCACGGTCAATATCCAGACCGATACAAAGCCGCTCGGCGGCCACCGGCTCCCCGGATGCAAACAGGATCCCCTCCAGGGCAGCCTGCAGTTGCTTGACTTCCATTTTCTTCTCCCCTCTCAATACCCGTCCGCGGTAAAGGTCAGCTCATCCTGCGCCTCTGAAGCACCGGTAGAAGTAACCGTGCAGTCCTCCTGCGTGCCGGCAAGGCGCAGCCGGTTGGCTTTGCACAGCTCCAGCACCGCAATAAAGGTGGCTACGATCTCCGAGCGGCTGCGATTTCCCTTGAACAGCGCCCGAAACCGGGTCACGCCGAAATTGACCAGCCGCTTGATGATCTCCGCCGCCTTGTCCGCCACGGGATACTGTTCCCGACCCACGATGCCCTGAAACGCGCTTACCGGGGGCGGCAGCTTATGGTCTGCCCGGGCAAGCACCTGGGCCATGGCCAGGCGCAGGTCCTCCGGTTGGTGGACATAGCGATAGGTGGAATCCTTCTTCACCGGCTCGGGCTGCTTGGTCAGAAAGTCCCTGCCGAAGCTGTAACGGCTGTCGAAGGCGGGGATGACCTGTTTGAGCTTGACATAGCTTTCGTTGCGCTGATGGGCTTCCAGGCTGGCGATGAGCTGCTCCATCTCGGACAGAGCCTCCTCATCGTGGATGGAGAGCAGCATACGGGTCTTGATATAAATCAGGTGGGAGGCCATGGTGACAAATTCACTGGCCACCTCCAGATCCAGCTGCTTGCGCTGCTCCATCCATTCCAGATATTGCTCCAGAATCAAGGAGATCTGAATGTCCTTGATCTCCATTTTATTCTTGCTCAGCAGGTGCAGTATCAGATCCAGCGGACCAACAAAGTCCTCCATATCGGCCTGCCGGGCCTTGATCACGCCTTCCAGATGATAAATGGGGGCTTCCATACCACACCTCCTTTAAAAATCAAAATAAAAACTGATGTACGCAAACGGGAATCGGGTCAGGGTACACATGTGCCTGAGCACCCATCCCATCAGTCCGCTCAGCGGACCGGAGAAAAAGCCGAACCAGGCAAGGGCAAGGACAAGGAACAGCAAATAGCGTTCATAGCGCAGATAGCTGTAATATGCCCGGTCGGGCAGCACGGAAAACAGCAGTTTAGACCCGTCCAGAGGCGGGATAGGGATCAGGTTGAACAGCCCAAGTCCCACGCTCAGCACCGCTACGTAGCAAAGAAACAAAATCACCCACGCCATGCCGCTCCACCGGGCATCCAGTGACAGCAGCAGCGTTCCCAACAGCAAACTCAGCAGTGCCAGCAGAAAATTGGACAGCGGTCCCGCCGCCGCGGTAAGTGCCATGTCCCGTTTGGGTTTTTTGAAGTGCCGCACGTCCACCGGAACCGGCTTTGCCCAGCCCACATGGGCCACAAGCATCAATCCGAACCCCATCCAGTCCAGATGGGCCAGCGGATTGAGCGTCAGCCGCCCGGAACGCTTGGCTGTGGGATCACCCAGAAGGTATGCCGCCAAACCGTGACACAATTCATGCGCCGTAAGGCAGACAAGGGTGGCCGCGGCGGACAGCATCAACAGACCCAACTGCACAAAATCAAAGTTGGCCAGAAAGCCGTGCACTCCGTCCATGGCACACCTCCCCAAAATAATTCACTTTAGTATAACAAATGCCGCTTAAAAATACAAGTTCTGCCGCAAGAAAAAACAGACCGGATACAACAGGTTGTATCCGGTCTGCTGATTTACTGGATAGCCCTTCCCTGCTCCACGTGAGCAAAAATCAGGTTGAGCAGCTCCTGACGCCCCGTCCCCTTCTCCGCGGAGAACGGGATCAGGGGCACTTCTTCGTCCAGGGCAAGGGTCTGGCGAATCTCCTGCAGGTTGGGCTCGATCTGGCTTTTTTTCAGCTTGTCCAGCTTGTTGGCCACCACCACAAAAGGGCGGCCCGCATCTTTATACCATTGTGCCATGGTGCAGTCGTCTGCGGTGGGCTTGTGGCGGGAATCCACGATCATCACGCCCAGCGTCATCAGTTCCGGATCGGCAAAGTATTCCTCCATCAGCCGTCCCCACCGATCCCGCTCCCCTTTGGACACTTTGGCATAGCCATAGCCGGGCAGGTCGACCAGATAAAAGGCTTTGTCGATGCGGAAATAGTTGATGTGGATGGTCTTGCCGGGGGCTGCACCCACACGGGCGAAATTCTTGCGGTTGAGCAGCCGGTTGATCACAGAGGACTTCCCCACATTGGAACGGCCGGCAAAGGCTACCTGTACCATGCCGTCCCGGGGGAAATCCTTCCGGCTGACGGCAGAACGGACAAAGTCCGCATTTTGCAGATTGATGGGCATGGGTCGGCCTCCTTACTGCTTCAAACTCACCGTACCGTCCGCCTTTTTTCCCTCCAGGGCAAGGCAGCTGTCGGTACAGGGCACAGGCTCCTCCTGCTCCTGCACAGGTGCCAGCGCATAGGCCAGCACCTGGTCGGCCTGTTCCACCGTTACAAACTGCAGGGCGGCGCGAACGGTCTGGTCGATCTCCTCCAGGTCCTTCTCGTTGTCGGCAGGGATAATGACCGTGCGAACGCCGTTGCGCAGGGCTGCCATGGTCTTTTCCTTCAGTCCGCCGATGGGTAGCACCCGACCGCGCAGGGTGACTTCGCCCGTCATGGCGATCCCACGGCGCACCGGGCGGCCGGTCAGGGCAGATACCATGGCGGTGGTGATTGCGATGCCGGCGGAAGGTCCGTCCTTGGGTACTGCTCCCTCCGGGAAGTGGGCGTGAATGTCCAGTTCCTTATAGAACTGCGCAGGCACGCCCAGCTGATCGGCACGGCTGCGGATAAAGGTCAGGGCCGCATGGGCGGACTCCTTCATCACGTCGCCCAGATTGCCCGTCAGCTCCACCTTGCCCGTACCGGGGACGGCGTTGACCTCCACTTCCAGCAGCTCTCCACCCACGCTGGTCCAGGCAAGGCCGTTGACCACACCCACGCGCTCCTCCAGCACCTGCCGCTCGGGATGATACTTGGGCACGCCCAGCCAGGGCTTCAGGTCGTCCCCGGCGATGTCAATGCGCTTGACATCAGCCGCCACCAGACGCATAGCCGCCTTACGGCACAGGGAGGCCAGCTCCCGCTCCAGCACCCGCACACCCGACTCCCGGGTGTAGGCGCTGATGATCTGGCGTATAGCGGTGTCGGAAACACGAAGCTGCGCCGGACGGAGGCCGTGGCGCTTCATCTGTTTGGGCAGCAGATGGCGTCGGGCGATCTGCAGTTTTTCTTCATCCGTATAACTGGACAGCTCAATGACCTCCATGCGGTCCAGCAGGGGCTTGGGAATGGTGGAGGTGGTGTTGGCGGTGGTAATAAACAGAACGTCGGACAGGTCGAAGGGCAACTCCACAAAGTGGTCCCGGAAGGTGGCGTTCTGCTCGGAATCCAGCACCTCCAGCAGCGCAGAGGCAGGGTCACCCCGGTGGTCATGCCCCAGCTTGTCGATCTCGTCCAGCAGCAGCAGCGGGTTGCAGCTGCCCGCCTGCTCAATAGCATACAGGATGCGGCCGGGCATGGCGCCTACATAGGTTTTTCTGTGACCGCGGATCTCTGCCTCGTCGCTGATGCCGCCCAGAGAGATGCGGGCCAGCTTGCGGTTCAGCGCCCGGGCCACAGACATGGCAATGGACGTTTTTCCCACGCCGGGAGGGCCCACCAGACACAGGATCTGCCCCTTCAGATCAGGGGCAAGCTGCTTTACCGCAAGGAATTCCAGGATGCGCTCCTTGACCTTGTCCAGTCCGAAATGGTCCTTGTCCAGCACCTTTCGGGCGCTTTCCACGCTGATCCGCTCTCGGGTCTTCCTGCCCCAGGGCAGCGCCAGGCACACGTCCAGGTAGCTGCGCAGAACCGTGGCTTCGGAAGAGCCAAAGGGCTGCTTGGCCAGACGGGCAAGCTCTTTGTTCAGCTTGTCCCGCACCTCATGGGAGACGTCTGCCGCTGCGATCTTTTCCCGATACTCCGCCAGCTCGCTGTCGGCGTTCTCCCCCTCGCCCAGTTCGTTCTGAATGGCCTTCATCTGCTCGCGCAGATAATAGTCACGCTGATTGTCGTTCATCTGTTCCCGGGCGCGGTTCTGGATCTCCTGATCCAAAGACAGGATCTCCACCTCGCGAACGAGCAGTTTATGCAGCTTTTTCAGCCGCAACACCGGTTTGAGTTCGGCGAGAATGGCCTGCTTGTCATCGTTGCGCAGGGCGATATTCTGTGCCACAAAATCGGCAATATAGCCGGGATCGTCGCTGGCCAGAATGTTAATCAGCAGATCGGGGGAAGTCTGAGGGCCAACCTCCACATAGTGCTGGAACAGCTCATAGGTGCTTCGGATCAGCGCTTCGGTGCGGGGACTGTTTCGGGTAGAGGGCTGGGTCGGGATCTCCTCCACGCAGGCAACAATGTACGGCTTGGTGTGCTCAACATGCACCAGGCGGCCACGGGAAATTCCTTCCACCAGCACACGAATATTGTCCCCGGGTATGCGCAGGATCTGCTTGACCACAGAGATGGTTCCAACCGGGTACAGATCTTCCTGCTCCGGATCTTCCACTGTCAGGTTGATCTGGGGTACGAGAAAGACCGTGCTGTTATCCTTCATCGCCTTTTCCAGCGCCTGAATGGAGCTCTTGCGGCCCACGTCAAAATGGATCATGGTGCTGGGAAATACGGTCAGCCCGCGCAGGGCCACCGCAGGCAGGGTCGCAATGGGCTGTGTGGTCTGCATCATGGGTTCACTTCCTCTCGGGTAATAACGTTAAACGCACCGCAGGTCACAGCGTGCTCTGCGGTGCGTAAAAAATCTCGCGTTTACTGAGCACGCAGCTCATCTTGTCCGGCTGCCGGCAGCGCGCCGCGGGTAACCTCGGGCTCGCCATTGCCTCGGACACATTCCGGGGTAATGACCACACCGGTGATAGACGGGTCGGAGGGTACGTCGAACATCACCGACTGCATAACTTCCTCCAGAATGGCGCGCAGGCCACGGGCACCGATGTTGCGTTCCACCGCACGCTCGGCCACCGCCTCCAGCGCTTCGGGCAGAAATTCCAGCTCCACCCTGTCGTATTCCATCAGCTTGCGGTACTGCTTGACCAGTGCATTCTTCGGTTCGGTGAGGATACGCACCATCTGCATCTTATCCAGGGACTGCAGGGTGGTGATCACGGGCAGACGGCCTACCAGCTCGGGAATGATGCCGAATTTAAGCAGGTCCTGGGGCTGGATCTCCTTGAGGATCTCACCCACATTGCGCTCGTTCTTGCTCTGGATCTCCGCCCCAAAGCCCATACTCTTGCGGTCAAGACGATTTTCGATGATCTTCTCGATACCTTCAAAGGCGCCGCCGCAGATAAAGAGAATGTTGCTGGTGTCGATCTGGATAAATTCCTGGTGGGGGTGTTTACGTCCACCCTGAGGGGGAACATTGGCCACCGTGCCCTCCAGGATCTTCAGCAGAGCCTGCTGCACGCCCTCGCCGGACACGTCCCGGGTGGTGGAGGTGTTTTCACTCTTGCGAGCGATCTTGTCCATCTCGTCAATGTAGATGATGCCGCGCTCGGCAAGCTCCACATCAAAGTCCGCCGCCTGCACCAGACGCAGGAGAATGTTCTCCACATCATCGCCCACATAGCCAGCCTCGGTGAGGGTGGTGGCGTCGGCGATGGCAAAGGGGACATTCAGAATACGGGCAAGAGACTGAGCAAACAGCGTCTTGCCGCAGCCGGTGGGGCCAAGGAGCAGAATGTTGCTCTTCTGCAGCTCCACATCCTCGCCGCCGCCGAAATAAATACGCTTATAGTGGTTGTAAACGGACACAGAAAGGGCTCGCTTGGCCTGCTCCTGTCCGATGATATACTGATCCAGGTACTCCTTGATCTCCCGAGGCGTGGGCAGATGGTCGGGAGTCCGCAGCGTGGCGTGGGGCGCACTGCGCTGCTCATCCTCGCGGCCCAGCACTCCAAGGCACAGGTCCACACACTCGTTGCAGATATAAACCCCCGGACCGGCGATCATACGCTCCACATCATCGGGGCGCTTGCCGCAGAAGGAACAGCGATTCTGCTTCATTTCGTCGTTTTTTGACATAAGACACCTCATCGCTCAAAGGAGTGGAGGCAGTTCCTGCCTCCACTCCCCCGGCTGATTATCGTTTCTCGATCACCCGGTCGATCAGACCATATTCCATGGCCTGCTGGGCGGTCATGAAGTTGTCACGCTCGCAGTCGGCGGTGACTTCTTCCAGAGTTCTGCCGGTGTTTTCGGACAGAATGCGATTCATGCGCTGCTTGATGATCTCCAGACGCTTGAGGTGGATGGCCATATCGGTGACCTGACCCTGAGTTCCGGCCGAGGGCTGGTGGATCATGATCTCCGCGTTGGGAAGGGCCAACCGCTTACCCTTGGTGCCGGCAGACAGCAGGAACGCGCCCATGCTGGCAGCCATACCGATGCAGATAGTGGACACATCGCACTTGATATACTGCATGGTATCATAAATGGCCATGCCTGCAGTGACAGAACCGCCGGGGCTGTTGATGTAAAACTGGATATCCTTGTCCGGGTCCTGGGCCTCCAGATACAGCAGCTGTGCCACCACAAGGCTGGCGGTGGTGTCGTTCACCTCTTCCGACAGGAAGATGATGCGGTCGTTGAGCAGACGGGAGAAAATGTCGTAAGAACGCTCCCCGCGGTTGGTCTGCTCCACTACATAAGGAATAAAACTCATTGGTAATTCTCCTTCCGGGCCAATCTGTCCTAACAGTATGCCCCCGGCGAGGAATATTATTCCTCGGTCTTCTTGGCGGTCTTCTTAGCCGCGGGCTTCTTGGCGGGTTTGTCCTCACCCTCCGCCTTGGGGGCGGCCTTCTTGGCCGCAGGCTTCTTGGCGGGCTTGTCCTCGCCCTCGGCCTTAGGGGCAGCCTTCTTGGCCGCAGGCTTCTTGGCAGGCTTGATCTCCTCGGCGATCTCTTCGTTGGCCTCATCCGCCTTCTTGGCGGCGGCCTTCTTGGCCTTACCGGCCTTGGCATTGGCCAGAACGAAGTCAGAAGCCTTCTTCATCTTCAGGTCGTGGGCCAGATCGGCGCCGGCAACCGCCTGCTTCACCTGCTCCACATCCAGCTTGTACTGCTCGGCCAGACGGGCGATCTCAGCGTCGATCTCCTCGTCGGTGATCTCAAAGTTCTCGGCCTGGGCAACGGCGGCCAGAGCCAGCTCCACCTTGACCTGCTTGTCGGCATTGGGACGGGCGCTGACGCGCATCATCTCCACATTCATACCCATCATCTGCAGGTAGTCCTCCAGCTTCATGCCCTGGGCGGCGATGCGGGAAGCAAAGTCGTCCATCATCCGATCCACCTGAACATCGATCATGGTCTCGGGGATGTCAGCCTCCATGTTGGCAATAAGCTGATCTATGATGGCCTGCTCAAAGTCGCGCTGGGCCTTCTCCTCACGGCTCTTGACCAGCTTCTCCTCCAGATCCTTCTTCAGCTCTTCCAGCGTCTCGAACTCGGACACATCCTTGGCGAACTCGTCATCCAGCTCAGGCTTGACGGATTCCTTGACCTCGTTGACTTTGACCTTGAAAATCACGTCCTTGCCGGCCAGATCGGCAACGTAGTCCTGGGGGAAGGTGATGTTGATCTTCTTCTCCTCGCCGGTCTTCATGCCGATAACCTGCTCCTCAAAGCCGGGGACAAAGGCACCGGAGCCCAGCTCCAGAGCATAGTTTTCGCCCTTGCCGCCCTCGAAGGGCTTGCCGTCCATATAACCGTCAAAGTCGATCACCGCGGTGTCGCCCTTCTTGGCCTTGCGCTTGACCTCCACCAGACGGGTGGCGCGGGCGATGTAGGGCTTGAGCTCCTCGTCCACGTCCTTGGCAGTGACCTTGACCGTTTCCTTCACGGCGGTCAGACCCTTGTAGTCGCCCAGCTTGACCTCGGGACGCACGGACACGATGGCCTTGAAGGTAAAGCCCTCCTTGCCAACGCTGACGATCTCCATCTTGGGATAACCTACCTCGTCCAGCTTCTGCTGGGCGACGGCCTCAGCATAGGCGGAGGGATAGAGCTCGTTGATGGCATCTTCATAGAACACGCCGGAACCGTACATGTTCTCGATGATCTTACGGGGAGCCTTGCCCTTGCGGAAGCCGGGCACATTGATGTTGTTGCGGGTCTTCAGATAGACCTTCTGAACCGCAGCCTCAAATTCCTCGGCGCCGACCTCGATGACAAGCTCGACCGTGCTCTTTTCCTTTTTCTCTACACTGGTGACGTTCATGTTCTTTTCCTCCTGTGGGCGCGCCTGGTATCTGTTCGTTTCCATTTTTCCGCGCCAATTGCTTTAACTCGTATATTCTAACAGATTTCTTTTTATATTTCCAGTTAAAATTTACCGTTTTTAGGGTTTATTCGCAAATTTTTTCCGGCTGAAAGCCCAAAAAATCTGCGGCAACAAATTTATAGTCGATATTCCCATGTTTTCCCTCGATGGCAAAGCGGTGACTTGCCCCGTGCAGATGACCGTAACAGCAGGTAGTAACACCGTACTGATTCATCAGCTCGATGATCTGGTCACAGCGGAAGCCAAGGCACATGGGCGGATAGTGGAAGAAGCACAGCTTATCCCTCTCCCCCGCCGCCTTAAGTGAGGCTTCCAGCCGGATCAGCTCCCGGTCAAAAATCTTTTGGCTGTGCTCTCCCCGGTCCTCTTCGTAAAACCAGCCCCGGGTGCCGCACAGGGCAAGCTCCCCGTACAAGGCGCAGTTATTGTGCAGCACGGACAGAGTTTCAAAGCCCTCCCGGGCAAAAAAGGCATTCATTTTGCTGGCGGTCGTCCACCAGTAATCGTGGTTGCCCTTGAGCAGAATTTTTTTCCCGGGCAAAGAATCAAGAAACGCAAAATCTTCCCGTGATTCTTCCAGGGACATGCCCCAGGACAGATCACCGCACAGCACCACCGTGTCCTGCTCGTTCACTACCGCAAAGCCTTTGCGCAGGCGGTCCACGTAATTCTCCCACCCCGGCCCGAATACCTCCATGGATTTGTTGCTGTTCAGGGACAGGTGGGTGTCTCCAATGGCGTACAGTGCCATGTCAGTCCAACATCTCCAGCACCACGTCCACCATGTTCTCCTTCTCAACAAAGCGGTCGAAGCGCACCGTTTTATCCTTCAGGCCGGACAGAGGCGCCGGGGCTGCAAGACCGGTCACATCAGTCAACTGATCCAGCACGTCCAGACCGGAAGCAATCTGCTCCTGACCCAGAGCACCCAGAACATTGTCACAAAACTTGAAGGGGCTGGCAGTGGAGACCACCAGCGTGCAAGTCTCGTCCCCGGTTGCGGTGCGGTATTGCTCCAGCACATCAAAGGCAACTGCGGTGTGGGGGTCAATGAGATAGCCGTACTTCTCCCACACCTCACCAACCACTCGCTGGGTGTTGGCGTCATCGCAGCAGCCGGCGGCGAAGTGGCTGGCGATGCCAGCCTTGACCTTGTCGCTGACATGATAGCTGCCGGTGGCATTGAGCTGTTCCATATAGCCGCGCACCTGCTCGTCAGACTGGGTGACAGCGTACAGCAGCCGCTCCAGATTGCTGGAAATGAGAATGTCCATGGAGGGAGACATGGTGTTATAGAAGGTGCGGTTGCGGTCATACACGCCGGTGGTAAGGAAGTCGGTAAGCACGTTGTTGCTGTTGGACGCGCAGATGAGCTTGCCCAGAGGCACGCCCATCTCCTTGGCATAGTAAGCAGCCAGAATATTGCCGAAGTTGCCCGTGGGCACGCACACGTTCAGCTTGTCCCCCATCTCCAGCTTTCCGTCGCGCACCAAGTCGCAGTAAGCGGAGATGTAATAGACGATCTGGGGCAGCACGCGACCCCAGTTGATGGAGTTGGCAGAGGACAGGAAATAGCCCCGCTGGGCCAGCTCCTGCCGCAGAGATTCATCGGAGAAGAGCTTCTTCACCCCGGTCTGGGCATCGTCAAAGTTGCCGATGACCGAGCACACCCCTACGTTTTCACCCTCCTGGGTGTTCATCTGCAACTCCTGGATGGCAGACACGCCGTCTTTGGGGTAAAATACAAGAATACGGGTACGATCCACGTCCTTGAAGCCTTCCAGCGCGCCCTTGCCGGTGTCACCGGAAGTAGCCACCAGGATACAGACGGTCTTGTCCTCCTGGGTTTTGGTCAGGGAAGCGGTCAGCAGGTGGGGCAGCATCTGCAACGCCATATCTTTGAACGCACAGGTAGGGCCGTGCCACAGCTCCAGACAGTGCAGGCCGTCCTCCAGCGTGTGGACCGGAGCGACCGCGGGCGTATCAAACTTTTCCGGACCATAGGCACGGGCGGCAAACTCGCTGAGCTCTTTGGTGGAAAAATCGTCCAGAAACAGCCCCATGACATAGACGGCCCGTTGCTGGTAGGACATACCGCACAGGTCGCTCAAGGCACTTTTAGGCAGCTTGGGCATGTACACCGGAGTGAGCAGCCCCCCATCCCGGGACAGGCCCTGGGCGATGGCCTGGGCCGCGGTGCGCTCCACCGTTACATCTCTCGTGCTTATGTATCGCATACTTCTCTCACGATCCTCATCATATTATTGTAAAACAGATCTTCTATCAGTTGACCGGGGTAGTTGCGGCGCACCATGGCTTCATAGAGCGTGCGCCAGTGGGACACATCGGAAAAACCGCCTGCCAGCGGATCCGCTCCATCCCAGTCGCCGCCAAGGGCAACCGTTTTCCCGCCGCCCAGCTCCAGCATACGCTCCAGATGGGCAAGCACGGTGTCCACGCCGGTGGGCGGGCAGCCCACAAACGCTTCGTACAGATTCAAACCGATCACGCCCCGGCCCTTTATTATGGCAGTTATTTGGCTGTCGGTCAAGTTTCTTGTATGAAAAAATACCGAGCGGGCGTTGGAATGGCTGGCCATGACCGGGCCGGGCGCACACTCCATCACGTCCCAGAAGCCAGGATCGGACAGGTGGGACACATCAATAAGCATACCCAGCTGCCGCATTCGGTACACAAAGCTCCGTCCCCGGGCGCTCAGCCCGCGCTCCGGCTCATCTTTGTGAGAGCCGGACAGGGCATTTGCGTGGTTCCAGGTAAGATTGACCGCGCGAATCCCCATCTCGCAGGCCTGCTGCAGCCGCTGCTCGCTGCACTCCAGCAGCTCCGCCCCTTCTACAGAAAGAAAGGCGGCGACTTTACCCTGCCGGGCCGCCTGCTCGGCCTGGGCTGCGTTTCGGCAGTGGGCGATCCGGCTGCTGTATTGTCCCATCAGCCGATCAAACAACGCTACCTGCTGGGTAAAGCGCTCCCACATGGGTCGTCCGGTCACCGCCCGGTCATGAAACACAGCAAAGAATTGCGCACAGGGCGCGTAGCCCGCCATACGTTCCAAATCCAGCTGACCGTTGCTTTTCTCCAGCGTCGCCGAAGGGTGGTCCAGCAGGTAGCTCAGCGTATCGCAGTGGGCATCAAACATGGGGATCATTCTGCCGCCTCCTTTTATTGAAATGCGTTTTCAAGCAAAATGATCTTTGGTTTTTTTGTTTGCATCCCCTGTGGCGCATAGATCTCCACCACATCAAAGCGGGGCTGCAACCGGGTGGGGTATTGAGCCAGATACAGCTGGGCACAGGTGCGCACACATTCCTGCTTGTGACGGTCCACAAATTCTCTAGCTTGGGCGAAGCGGTCATCCCGGCGCAGCTTGACCTCCACAAAGCAAAGGAAGCCGCCCTTTTGCACGATCAGATCCACCTCACCAAAACGGCACTGCCACCCGGCCTCCAGCAGTCTGTAGCCCTGTCGGCGAAGATACTCCGCCGCCTGCTCCTCGCCCCAGCGCCCCAGCAGCCAGCGCTCTGCCCCGCTCACAGGTTTTTCAGAAAGCTGCGGCGGTGGATGGGGCTAATCCCATGCGCACGCAGCATGTCGTAATGCAGTTTGGTGCCGTAACCCTTGTGCTGTTCAAAGCAGTACTGAGGGTACTCTCTGGCCATGTCCTCCATCCAGTGATCACGGCTGACCTTGGCCAGCACGGAGGCCGCGGCAATGCTGGCCGAACGGCTGTCTCCCTTGATGATCACCTCATGGGGCGTGGTGATGCGGGCTGAGCGACCCGCGTCCCGATTGCCGTCGATGAGCGCCATGTCCGGCCGGATGCTCAGGGCATCCATCGCCAGCTGCATGGCCTTCATCCGGGCACTGAGGATATCGGTTTGGTCGATTTCCTGGGCGTCCACACTGGCCACCGCCCACGCCAGGGCGAGCTGCTTAATGATTGGGAACAGCTGCTCCCGCTTTTTCTCTGTGAGCTTTTTGGAGTCGTTCAACCCCGGAATGTCAACCCCAAAGGGCAAAATGACCGCGGCGGCATATACCGGACCAGCCAAAGGGCCGGCCCCGGCCTCGTCGCAGCCGCACACCGCATGCATGCCCATGGTGCGGTATTTCTCTTCATATTCCCACAACAGGGCATCAGCCACGCCCGGCCACCTCCTCCGGCATCTCAAGGGTAAAGCGCCCCAGCTTGCCGCCCCGGTATTCGTCCAGCAACACCCGGGCCATGCGTTCGGTGTCGAATTCGCCCCCGGAAATGCGCATGCCCCGCTTGTTTGCCGCCGCCTGCAGCAGGCGGTAACCGTAGGCAATATCGTTTTCCTCCTCTTCCCGGTCGGGCAGCGCAGCCAGCTTATAGGCCGCCATCAGATTGTCCGGATAGCGCCGGGCCATCAGGCTCATCATGTGACAACCCAGGGTCTCCACGTCCATAATATCGTCCTTCACCGCGCCGGTAAAAGCAAGGTGCAGTCCGGTCTGCTCATCTTCAAACTTGGGCCAAAGGATGCCGGGGGTGTCCAGCAGATCGAGGGTGGAATCAATATTGACCCACTGCTTGCCGCGAGTAACGCCCGGGCGGTC
Organism: Lawsonibacter sp.; assembly: GCA_045579605.1. Classification (GTDB taxonomy): domain Bacteria; phylum Bacillota; class Clostridia; order Oscillospirales; family Oscillospiraceae; genus Lawsonibacter. Next base: position 5,118 of record JAZNMM010000126.1, on the reverse strand, counting down.
TCCCGCCTTGGCCGACTTGCGTTTTGCGACTTTGTTGATGAACGTGGATTTTCCCACGTTGGGCACTCCCACCACCATAGCACGCACCGGCCGGCCTACCTGCCCCTTCTCACGCCAGCGGGCGATGGTGTCCTTCAGTGCGGTCTGAATGACCTGGGAAAAGCGGTTGACCCCCGTGCCCGTCTTGGCATCCGTTTCCAGAACCGCAAAGCCTCTGCCCTTAAAGTATTCCGACCAGCTGCGGTTCATGCCCGGGTCCGCCTGATCACAGCGGTTGAGCACCACCAGCCGGGGCTTATCCCCTACCAGCTGGTCAATGTCCGGGTTGCGGCTGGAAATGGGGATACGCGCATCGATCAGCTCCACCACCATGTCCACCAGCTTCAGATCCGCTTCCATCTGACGGCGGGTCTTTGTCATGTGTCCGGGATACCATTGGATATTCATGGCATAGCCCTCCTTTTTCTTGCAGTCAATTCACAATATTTTATCACAGCATGGGCAATTTTCCAACGGGAATTTGCACGAAAGAAGGCGCAAAAAAGCAGCGTCTTTCGACGCTGCTTTTTCGTCATGCTTCTTACAGGGCTTCCTTCAGCTTGGCAGCCTTACCAACGCGGTTGCGCAGGTAGTACAGCTTGGCGCGGCGCACCTTGCCGTGACGGACCAGCTCGATCTTCTCCAGAGAAGGAGCGTGGATGGGGAACACCTTCTCAACGCCCACGCCGTAAGAGACACGGCGAACGGTGATGCTCTCCTCGATGCCGCCATGCTTCTTGGCGATCACAGTACCCTCGAACACCTGGATACGCTCGCGAGCGCCTTCCTTGACCTTGATGTGCACACGCACGGTGTCGCCCACCTGAGCCACAGGGGGCTCAGCCTTCAGGTGCTTCTGGGTAAAAGCCTTCATGATATCCATTTCTTTTTCCTCCTGTTTTATAGGCGTTCATGTCGGTATTCATTGTGCCGCGCAACGCTCGGCCGGCACGCCGCAGAGGAACACCCGTTATCAAGCCTTGGTATAATACCACGTTAAAAAGAAAAAAGCAAGCACTTTTTCATTTTTTTCTGTGCTTTTCCGGTTTTAGTGCCACGTGCTCCACAAGAATGATGTCCTCTCCAAACCGGCGTACTCCCTCCCAGGGGATGTACCGGTCCTCCTCTCTGCCCAGAAGCCCAAACAGCCTTAGCCGGCCGGGCACGATCAGGGCGCGGATCTGGCCGCTGTCCAGCTCCACCTCCACATCCCCAACATAGCCAAAGCGTGTACCGTCCGCCACGCTGATGACCTCCTTGAGCCGCAGCTCGTCCAGCCTCACGTGCATGCTCATCGCCCCTTTCTTCCCTTTTCCAAATCTCTATGAGCCCTACCAACCGGATATTCCTCAGCGTGCCCACCCGAAACAATCCATCGAAACCGGTCTGACGGTTAAATATTTCCTGTCCCCTGCAAGAGTATGAAACCCCCTGTCAGGGAGATACTGGATACAGTATCTGGTCGGGAGGGTATGCTGTTGCACAACAAGGTAGAGATCTGTGGGGTGAACACCGCCAGACTGAAGGTGCTCAAAAACGAGGAGACCCAAGCCCTGCTGCTGCGGGTCAAACAGGGCGATATGCAGGCCAGAGAAATGCTGATTGCGGGCAATCTGCGTCTGGTGCTGTCGGTGATCCAGCGCTTTGTCAATCGTGGCGAAAATGTGGACGACCTGTTTCAGGTGGGCTGCATCGGCCTGATCAAGGCCATCGACAATTTCAACACCGATCTGGACGTGCGCTTTTCCACCTACGGCGTACCCATGATCGTGGGTGAGATCCGCCGGTATCTGCGAGACAACAGCACCCTGCGTGTCTCCCGAGCCATGCGGGACACTGCCTATAAAGTGCTGCAGGCAAAGGAAGCATATATTGCCCAGCATCAGCGCGAACCCACCCTGGAAGAGATTGCCCAACAACTTGGTATCAAGCGCGAGGAGGTAGTCTTCGCCCTTGACGCCATCACAGCCCCGGTCTCTCTGTATGAGCCGGTGTATTCCGACAGCGGCGATACCCTCTGTGTGATGGATCAGGTCAAGGACACCAAAAACACCGATGAACGCTGGCTGGAGCATCTGGCATTGAAAGACGCCATGAGCCGGCTGACCGAGCGGGAGCGCCACATCCTTGATCTGCGCTTCTATCAGGGGCGCACCCAGATGGAGGTATCCGGCGAGATCGGCATTTCCCAGGCTCAGGTGTCCCGGCTGGAAAAGAACGCCCTGGAGCAGATTCGAAAAAATATGTAACATGACCTGCGTACACCGCGGTGTGCGCAGGTCGTTTCCGTTCCTTTACGTCGTCCGCTCACCGTTTGCCATTTTCCCGCCCGCTGTCCAGCGGACCGGTGGCCGGATTGTCCAACCGTTCGCCGTCTTCTGAAAAACGGGAGCCGTGACAGGGACAGTCCCAGGTGTGTTCCTGCCGGTTGTATTTCAACGCACAGCCCATATGAGGACAACGGGGCGCAGTGGGCGTAAGCAGATGAAGGGCCGACTGTCCGGCATTGAGAGCCAGCCGGGGTAAATACATTCTTCTCCAGGGAGAAAACACCTCTTGATAGACATTCTCCCTTCCCCGCACCAGATCACACAGCAGGGTGGCTGCCACCATAGCCGAGGTCATGCCCCACTTATTGAATCCAGTGGCCACATAGAGATCAGGGGTTCGTTTGGAGTACTGCCCAACGTAGGGTATCCCGTCCAGCGTCATGCAATCCTGAGTTGCCCAGCGGGAGACTACCTTGGCATTTGGGTAATTGCGCCGGGCAAACTTCTCCAGTTCCGCCCAGCCGCCCCCCGCCTTTCCTGTGCGGTGTCCTCCCCCGCCCAGCAGGAGCAGATCCCCATGATTGCGAAAGGACAACCCAGTTTCCGACGCGTCCACAAACATTCCCCGCACGTTGGGTGCGTTTCTCAGCGCCAGCACATAGGAGCGGTGCTGATACAACTTGAGAAAATAACTGCCATGCTTGTTCAAGAACGGAAAGTGGGTAGTTACAATGATTTTCTCCGCCCGGATCTTGCCCCGCCGGGTGACCGCCTGACCGGGCTTGAGCTCCAGCACTTGGGTATGCTCAAAAACAGGAAGATCTTTGGCCACGGCATAAAGAAACTTCAGCGGATGGAACTGGGCCTGATTTTCAAAGCACACCGCCCCTTTTACCGGAAACGGGAGCGCAAGCGCATGGACTAACCTGGCCGGATGGCCGATGGCTTGCAGGGCTTCCATCTCGCGCTCCAGCGCGCGCCGGTCGTCCAGCGAGTAGACGCAGGCCTCCCTGGTCTGAAAATCACAGTCTACGCCACGGCACAGCTTTCGGTAGCTCTCCAGCGCATCCTCGTTGGCCCGCAGATACAGCCGTGCCTGTTCCGGGCCAAATTCCTGCACCAGCTTACTGTAAATCAATCCGTGCTGGGAGGTTATCTTGGCCGTGGTGTCTTTGGTCACCCCGCCGCAGATCTCGTTCTGTTCCACAAGGACACAGTCTACCCCGGCCTGTTTCAGCATATAGGCACACAAAAGCCCGGCGATCCCGCCGCCAATGATCAGCACATCCGTTTTGATGTCTGCCCCAATCGGCTCAAATTTGGGGCGCTTTACGCTTTCGGTCCAGATAGAACTCATGGCCGGGGGTCTCCCACAGAACCGTCGCCTTTCAGTTTGTGGTATACCTTCTGCTCTGCTCCCGCGGTGCCGCTGACAATGGGCTTTGCGGGTTCTTTTCCATGCTTTGCCTTGCCCTGTATCTCCGGAACAGGAGAGACATCATTTCGGGGCTTTGTATGCGTCCAGTCCGGTCGTGCCATTCCTTTTTTCGGCATGTTCATCACCTCGGAACTATCTTGCCCCGTAGCTTTCCGGGTATTCAGCCCGGGTGCTGAAACGCGCCCGTGCCCACGAAATAACAATAACGGCACCGCCGAATGGTCGGTGCCGTTATTGTTGCTTTATGCATCCCGCCTGTCAGAGGCAGACAAAGCCATTGCACGGGCCATCCCCTTGCGTATCCTGTCACACATCAACTTCAGCAACAGCACACAGGCGATCTCCAACGCTGTTAAAAACAGGCTGTTAAATGCGCGGATCCCAATAACATTCACCTTCAGCACAACCTCGAATATCTGAATAAAAACAGAGTGCAGACCCAGAATCCAAAGTGTGTTCCGTCCTATGCAGCCCAGCAGCCGGCTTCCCTGCACAATATGAGCAAAGGCAATAATGGAACCGCAACCGCACAGTGCGCAGAGATAAAACAATAGGTAGTTGCCAAAACGCAAAATATTCAGATCCACGTTAGGTGCAGCGGTCTTGTTCATAAAATTGAAGACCAGATTGAGCCCGGACAGCAGCAAAAATACTACGATCAATCTGTGTCTCGACATGCCATCCGTTAACTTTCTCTGTCTTAGTGCACCGCCCAGTGCGAAAAAGACCACACCCGTAAGTGCAACATCCGCCCCCCATGGCAGACGCACAGGGGTGAGCACGGGCATGAAATATCCAATCAAGGATGCCGCCAGAACAAACAGCACTTTCATTCGTCCGCCATATTTGTCGATCACATACCACAGGCATTGTACCACAAAAATACAAGGTAAAAACCACAGTGGAATATTGACCCGCAGCGACTGCATCGTGCCTACACCGTAGACCATTCCACCCAAAAAGTCCGAAAAGAGTTCCAAATCAATCGCTTGTCCCCTGGCAAGATAGTAGACGGGAAACGCGATCAGATTCATAATTACATACGGCACCAGCACGCTGAAAAACAGGCGCTTAACCAACGCAAAAAAAGACGGATATTTTCCGCTGTTGAAGGTATAGCCGGACATAACAAAGAAAATCGGAACATTGAGTGCGTAAATCAGCTTGACTGCAATGCCGGGCAGAGGATTGTGTCCGAGCACGACCAGAGATATTGCGATCCCTTTTGCCGCATCAACCCAACCGATTCGCCTTTTCTCCACAGAAAACACCCCTTTCCATCTTCCTACATAGGCAAAAAGAGCCAGATTTCAAAGGAAATCCAGCTCTTTTCTGGCGCAGAAGGAGGGATTCGAACCCTCGCACGGTTTA
>JAZNMM010000125.1:0-2853 GCA_045579605.1 Lawsonibacter sp. | reverse complement strand
TGGGGGAGCTTTTCCTCCGGCAGCTCGGTGAGGGTGAGCTTGCAGCAGCCGCCAAGTCGCTTGGTATATTCGCCCACGGCATCCATATAAAAGGGCTCTTTCAGCTTGCCCACACACAGGATATGTACACTCAGCATAGGGTGCGCTCCTTTGTTACGTGGTAGGTCTGCCCCGGCTCGCAGCGGGGGGAGACGCAAAGGGTGAGGTCGTGCTGGGGGTGGATGCCCGCTTCGGACAGAGCGCGGCAGGCGGCGTCGTAGGCCAGGGCAGGGGTGTTGTTCTCCTGGCTTAAATGGGCCAGGAGCACGGTGTTGGCCCCTGCGCGGACGGCGTCCACCACCAGCTGAGCCCCCGCTTCGTTGCACAGATGGCCACGGTCACCAAGGATCCGCTGCTTGAGGGGGTAGGGGTAGGGACCGGAGTGCAGCAGGGGAATGTCATGGTTGGATTCCACCACCACCAGCTGGCTGCCCAGCACGGCGTGGCGGACGGTATCGGTCACGTGGCCCAAATCGGTGGCAAGGGCCATGCGGCAGCCGTCCCGCTCCACGGTGTAGCCCACGCTGTCCGGTGCGTCGTGGGGGGTGGAGAAGCTGTGACAACACAGCGCGCCCACGTCAAAACAGCTGCCGGACGGGGTGGGGACGATCCGGTCAGCCGACAGACCTGCCCGCTGGGTCAGGCGCAGGGCCGTGCCGGCGGAGGCGTATACCTGCAGCTGGGGCAGGCGCTTGAGCAGGGTGGCAAGACCGCAGATGTGGTCGGAGTGGTCATGGGTGACCAGTACGGCGGACAGGGTGCGGAGGTCCACGCCCAGCGCGGACAGGCATTTTGTGATGCGCAGGCAGGAGATGCCCGCGTCAATTAAAATGTGGGTGCTGCCGCCGCTGACCAACAGGCAGTTGCCGCTGGAGCCGCTGGCGAGGGTGGTAACGGTAAGCACAGGCCTCGCTCCTTATTTTTTTGGGGGATAAATGAGCAGGAATCAGGAGCGGGCTCCTGATTCCTGACAGAAATAAATCTAAAATTAGCCGATTTTGGAAAGGGACTGCTTTTCGTCCAAATCCTCCACAATGGTGATGTCGGCACCCACGGAGGAGAGCTTTTCCACCAGGTCCTCATAGCCGCGCTGGATATGGTCGATGTCGGTGACAAAGGTGGTACCCTGGGCAGCAAGTCCGGCCACCACCATGGCGGCACCGGCCCGCAGGTCGCAGGCGCGCACTTCCGCTCCGGACAGGGCGCTGACGCCTTCGATGATGGCCACCTTGCCATCCACCTGGATATTGGCACCCATCTTGCGAAGCTCATCCACGTAGCGGAAGCGGTTGTCCCAAACGCCCTCGGTGATGACGCTGGTGCCCTCGGCGATGGACATGACGGCGCCCATCTGGGACTGCATATCTGTGGGGAAGCCCGGGTATGGCATGGTCTTGATCTTGGTGCGGGTGAGGGGACCGGTGCGGCGCACGAGAACGGCATCGTCCTGCTCCTCTACGGTGACACCCATCTCCAGCAGCTTGACGGTGATGCAGTCCAGATGCTTGGGAATGACGTTTTTGATGAGTACCTCGCCCCCGGCGGCGGCGACGGCGGTCATGTAGGTGCCCGCCTCGATCTGGTCGGGGATGATGGAGTAGGTGCCGCCGCGCAGACGATCCACGCCGCGGATCTTGATCACGTCGGTGCCCGCGCCCATGATGTTGGCGCCCATGGAGTTGAGGAAGTTGGCCAGGTCCACGATGTGGGGCTCTTTGGCCGCGTTTTCAATGACGGTCATACCGTCGGCCAAAGCGGCACCCAGCATGATGTTCATGGTGGCACCCACGGAGACGATGTCCAGATAGACCTGACCGCCGGTCAGCCGGGAGCCGTTGGCGGTCTGGGCGCAGATGTAGCCGTTGCGCACCTCTACCTTGCCGCCCATGGCGGCAAAGCCTTTGATATGCTGGTCGATGGGGCGGTCGCCCAGATTGCAGCCGCCGGGCATGGGGACTTCCGCCCAGCCGAAGCGGCCCAGCAGCGCGCCCACCAGATAGTAGCTGGCTCGGATCTTCTGGCCTGCGTCCAAGGGGATCTGGTGGTTGAAAATGTGGGAGCTGTCCACCTCTACCGTGGTGCGGTCGATGGTGCGCACCTGGGCACCCAGCTCCTCCAGGATCTTAAGAATAAGGGTGACATCGCTGATCTGGGGAATATTTTCAATACGGCACACCCCGTCCACCAGAAGGGCAGCGGGAATGATGGCCACAGCGGCGTTTTTGGCACCGCTGATCTGGATTGTGCCGTGCAGAGCGTTGCCGCCCCGGATCTGATATTTCGTCAAAACAGCACCTTCTTTAATGCAGGTTCCTTGCGGTATGGAAGGCGGAACTGGTCCGCCGGAGAACATCATTTAGTATGAATAGTATGCGCGAAGGGCACAAGCCCATACATACTGGATTATACCACCAATAAGGCGGAATGGTAAAGAGGTTTTTGCATATTTTGACCGAAAATACGAAAATTTTACCCTTAGCCCCTGCGGTCGGCAACGCCGAGGAGCGGCTCATGGTTGACATAACGTTTGAAGTTGGACAGGGCGAAGTCCACGGCGCTTTTGCGGCTGACTTCCATGCGGATGCCGCCGGCCACGTGGGGGGTGAGAAGAAGATTGGGAATGTCCCACAGGAAGTCGGATCGTAGCCATGTCGTTCTGTGAGCCAAGGAGTTGTAGCTAAGTGTTGTCTTCCTAAGACCGCTTGGCCTCCGACTTTGGACAGGGCGAAGTCCACGGCGCTTTTGCGGCTGACTTCCATGCGGATGCCGCCGGCCACGTGGGGGGTGAGAAGAAGATTGGGAATGTCCCACAGG
>JAZNMM010000124.1:0-26528 GCA_045579605.1 Lawsonibacter sp. | reverse complement strand
CACTGCGAGATACCGGACTTTCGGCCCGGCCACGAGAACCTGGCCCGGATCACCGCCAATGATGCGGGTGGGAAGGGGATCAACATCTCCCGTGCCCTCACGGTCAACGGGGTGGATAACATTGCCTTTGTTCTGCTGGGGGAGGAGAACGGCGCGGACTTTGCCCGTGCCCTTGCCCGGGACGGGGTCGCCTGCCGCACGCTGACCGTGCCCGGGCGCATCCGGGAAAACCTCACCTGTCACACGGCGGGCCAACCGGAGACCCGCATCAGCTTTGCTGGCTTTTCCATCAGCAGCGCGCAGCTTGCGCAGGTTATGGAGCAGCTGAAGGGGCTGGTGGACGCAGATGACATTGTCACCTTCACCGGGCGCGTCCCAGCCGGTGTGGATGAGGCGGGAGTGACCCGGCTGCTGGGCAGTATCCGGGAGCGCGGGGCGCGGCTGGTCATCGACTCGCGCAGTGTGAGTTTTGAGCTGCTTCGGGCCAGCCGTCCCTGGCTGATCAAACCCAATCAGGAGGAGATATCCCATTACCTGGGCCGTGAGGTGACCGGCTTTGAGCAGATCGTGGCCGCAGCCCGGCAGCTGCACCGGGAAGGTATTGCCAACGTGATGGTGAGTCTGGGCGGGCAGGGCGCTATGCTGGTGTGTGAACAGGGTGTTTTTACCGCGGCTGCACCTGAGGTGGAGGTTTGCTCCACGGTGGGGGCCGGGGACAGTATGATCGCCGGGTTTCTTGCCGGTACGCAGCAGGGGTTGGAAGGACGGGAGTGTCTGCGCCTTGCCGTGGCATACGGCAGTGCCGCCTGCACAACACCGGGTACAAGACCACCCGAGCCGGCGGAAATTAAGCAGCTTTGCCAACTGATATCTGTGGAACAGTATACATGACAAAAACGCACTTGCGGCACAGTAGCCGCAAGTGCGTTTTCATTACATTCCTTCGATGAGGCGGACGGTCATGTAGCCCTCGTCCACATTGGTCTGCAGTACGAAGTCGGGCACGGCGGGGATCAGCAGCTCCCGGGGGCCGCCCTTGACCACATACACGTTGTTGGCCGGGGGAGTGAGCACTTCGGCGATACGGCCAAGCACCGCTCCGGTATCTGCGTCCCGCACCTCCAGGTCCTGCAGGTCGGCAAGGAAAAAGTGTCCCTGGGGCAGGGTCACGTCCTTGCGGGCCACATGGAGCACCTGGTTGCGCATGGCCGCTGCGCCGGGAACGTCGGTGATGCCCTCCAGCTTCAAAATGACCATGTTCTTGTGCACCCGAGCTCGCTCCACCTTGATGGGCCAGTGGGTGGGGCCAACGTACAGGGTATCAAAGCGGCACAGAAACTCGGGAGAGTCAGCCCAGGGCTGAACCCGCATTTCGCCCATGATACCGTGGGTGCTGGTGATTTGACCCACTTCCAGGAATTCCTGCTTCATATGCGTGTCCTCCGATCTGTTAAAAAAGCGGCGCAGGGAAAGTTCCCGCGCCGCTTTTTCAATCGACGATGTCGACGGAGACGCGCTGGCCGGTGCGCTGTGCCACGGAACGGACAAGGGTGCGGATCTCCTTGGCAATGCGACCCTGACGGCCGATCACCTTACCCATATCCTCCGGGGCGACGCGCAGCTCCAGAACCGTCTCCCCATCGCCCTGAAACTGGCTGACTGTTACCTGATCGGGGTTGTCCACCAGATTCTGAGCAATGTAGGTCAAAAGCTCTTTCATTGGTCAGTCGTTCCTCCAACCATTAGATGGCGCCGGCCTTCTTCAGCAGGGCCTTGACAGTGTCAGTGGGCTGAGCACCGGTCTTGATCCAGGACTGGGCGCGCTCAGCGTCCACCTTGATCTCAGCGGGGTTGGTCAGGGGATTGTAGTAACCGATCTCCTCGATGAAACGGCCGTCACGGGGATAACGGGAGTCAGCCACCACGATACGGTAGAAGGGAGCCTTCTTGGCGCCCATACGACGCAGTCTGATTTTAACCATGGTATATTCACCTCCAAATGTTATTGATAGATCTATATGGAAAACACGTCTTTCGTGCTTTACCCACAATTAAAAGGGGAAACCACCCTTGCCCATTCCCATGCCGGGGAAGCCACTTTTGCCGCCCTTGCCCATCATCCGGCGCATATGCTTGGGCAGCTTGCCGCCGGAAAACTGCTTGGTCAGCGACTGCATCAGCTCAAACTGCTTGAGCAGCCGGTTCACATCCACCACCTGCAGTCCGCAGCCGGCGGCGATGCGCTTTTTGCGGCTGGAGTTGAGTAGCTTGGGATCTTCGCGCTCGGCAGGAGTCATGGAAAGGATGATGGCTTCCGTGTGGGCGAGAGTCTTCTCGTCCATGGCGGCACCGTCCAGATCCTTGGGGTTGACACCGGGGAGCATGCCGGCGATGTCAGACAGGGAGCCCATGCTCTTGATTTGAACCAGCTGATCGTAATAATCGCTGAGGGTGAAGTTGTTCTTGCGTAGCTTCTCCTGCAGCTTGGCCGCCTTTTCCGCATCGAAGTTTTCCTGTGCCTTTTCGATGAGGGAGAGGACATCGCCCATGCCCAGGATCCGGTTGGCCATGCGGTCGGGGTGGAAAACTTCGATCTGATCCAGCTTCTCGCCGGTGCCCACGAATTTGATGGGCTTTCCGGTCACAGCGCGGATGGAAAGGGCCGCGCCGCCCCGTGCGTCGCCGTCCAGCTTGGTGAGCATCACGCCGGTAATGTCCAGCGCCTCGTCGAAAGCGGAGGCGGCGTTGACCGCGTCCTGACCGATCATGGCGTCCACCACCAGCAGGATCTCCGTGGGAGAGACGGCGGATTTGATGTTGCGCAGCTCGTCCATGAGCTCTTCGTCCACGTGCAGACGGCCGGCGGTGTCAAGAAACACCATGTCGTTGCCGTGGGCGGTGGCGTGCTCCACCGCGGCCCTTGCGATGGCCACCGGATCGGTCTGACCCATCTGGAACACGGGGATACCCAGCTGTCCGCCCACCACTTCCAGCTGCTGGATGGCGGCGGGACGGTAAATATCGCAGGCGGCCAGTAGGGGGCGCTTGGAATGCTGCTTTTTCATCAGGCCGGCCAGCTTGGCGCCGTTGGTGGTCTTGCCTGCGCCCTGCAGGCCCACCAGCATCACCACCGTGGGCGGCTTGGGGTCAATGGTCAGCTTGGCACTCTGGCCACCCATGAGGGCGGTCAGCTCCTCGTTGACGATCTTGATGATCATCTGAGCCGGGGAGAGGGCCTCCAGTACATCGGAACCGACGGCCCGTTCGGTCACATCGGCGATGAACTGCTTGACCACTTTATAGCTCACGTCCGCTTCCAGCAGGGCGAGCCGGATCTCCCGCATGGCCTGCTTTACATCGGCCTCGGTCAACCGACCCTTACCGCGCAGCTTTTTAAAGGCGGCGGAGAGTTTTTCAGTCAGTCCTTCAAATGCCATGGCGTTATTCCTTGGTCATGGTCTCGGCCGCGTCACGGATGCGGCGGACCAGAGTGTTGAGCTGCTCGTCGTCATATGGGGCGCAGTGCTCCAGCAGCGCATCCGCCGTTTGGATCACTTCGTCCAGCTGGGAGCGCATGGCGTGGAAGCGGCGGATCAGGCCCGTCTTATCCTCCAGATCGGAAAGGATCGCCTCGGCCCGGACGATTACATCGCGCACACCCTGCCGGGTGATGCCGTAATTCTCTGCAATCTCGGCCAGCGACAGATCCTCGTTGAAGTAGAGGTCGTAGAATTCCTTCTGCCGGTCGGTGAGCACCTCACCGTAAAAGTCGAACAGAAGGGTCATGCGGTAAGCCTGCTGTTTCACCCGGTCACCTCCGTGGTGGGTTCGGTGTAAAGCGAAAATGCTTTACCTCGGAGACTATACTATATTTTGCGGTGTTTGTCAAGGGGAAACCGCAGCTTTTTTTGGAAAAGCGGCATAGACTATGGGGCGGGGGACACAATGAAGAAAAACGGGCGATGGTCAGCACATTGAGTAAGAATGTTTTGCTTTCTTTGCCGCGGCGATGTATAATAAAAAATAATGTGTCTTCCGGAAAGGAATGGTTTGTTTGATGACGGTGACCCACACGCAAGTACTGCCCGGCGTGCAGCTGACGGCGGTGCATACCAACAAGTTTAAAAGCAGCTACCTTAGCGTGTGCTTTTTTACGCCGCTGGAGCGTGGGCATGCGGCGGCCAACGCACTGCTGCCCATGGTGCTGCGCCGGGGCTGCCGGCGCTGTCCGGATATGCAGTCCATCGCTGCCGCGTTGGACGAGTTGTACGGCGGTGTGGTTGAGCCGCTGATCACAAAGAAGGGTGAGAGCCAATGCGTGGGATTTGCGGCCAGCTTTCTGGACGATGCCTACGCTCTGAACGGGGAGGATATTCTCCTTCCGGCGGCCCGTCTGCTGGGGGAATTGCTCCTTGACCCGGACACCCGGGACGGGGTGTTCCGCAATGACTATGTGGAAGGGGAGCGGGCCAATCTGATCGACCAGATCCGCGCCCAGCGCAACGACAAGAGGCGCTATTCCATGCTGCGTCTGGCGCAGGAGATGTGCCCGGAAGAGGCATACGGGGTCGATAAGCTGGGGGACGAGAGCAGCGCTGCGGCCATCACTCCGGCTTCTCTCTGGCAGCGATATGAGCAGCTGCTGGGCAGTGCGCAGGTGCACATTTATTACTGTGGCAGCGCAGATACCCAGCGGGTGGAGCAGGTGATGCGTCAGGCTTTTGCCGGGCTGCCTCACAGCAGTGAGCGGGAACAGCCCCGCTGTGAGGTGCGGAGCAAACGCACGGGGGATAGGCCCCGGCTGGTGGAAGAGACGCTGGATGTGACTCAGGGCAAGCTGGCCATAGGACTGCGCACCGGCGGCATCAGCGTGTGGCAGCAGGAGTACCCGGCCCTGATGCTTCTCAACGCGGTGTTTGGCGGCACCAGCATGTCCAAGCTGTTTATGAATGTGCGGGAAAAACTGTCCCTGTGCTACTTCGCCAGTTCCATGCTGGAGCGGATGAAGGGGCTGATGGTCATTTCCTCGGGCATCGAGTTTGACAAGTATCAGCACGCCAAGGACGAGATCCTTGCCCAGTTGGATGCCTGCCGTCGGGGTGACATCACCGCCGACGAGTTGGAGGGCGCCCGGCGCATCGTGATCACCGCCCTGCAGACCACCCTGGACTCCCAGAGCCGCATGGCCGACTACTGGCTGGGTCAGGCGGCAGCGGGGCTGACCCAGTCGCCGGAGCAGCTTGCCGGACAGCTGGAGCAGGTGACCGTGGAGCAGGTGACCCGGGCAGCCAACCGGCTGGAGCTGGACACCATTTACTTCCTCAAGGGAAAGGAGGGAGCCTGATGACCCGACAGGAGTTTTCCCGCGTGGGAGAGACCATGTACCACGAGGTACTGGAAAACGGACTGAACGTCTTTGTCTTCCCCAAGCCGGAGCACGGAAAAAGTTACGCCTTCTTTGCCACCAATTACGGTGGGATGGATATGCGTTTCCGCCTCAACGGACAATGGCATGACACCCCGGCCGGCGTGGCTCACTTTCTGGAGCACAAGATGTTTGATACCCAGGAAGGCAACGCACTGCAGGATCTGGCGGCCAATGGAGCGTCTCCCAACGCATTTACCTCCAACGCCATCACCGGCTACTACTTTGAGAGTACGGAAAAATTTGAAGATAACCTGCGCATCCTGCTCAGCTTTGTTTCCGTTCCCTGGTTCACGCCGGAGAGCGTGGACAAGGAGCAGGGGATCATCGCACAGGAGATCCGCATGATCGAGGACAACCCCGAGTGGCAGGTGTTTACCAATATGATGGCCGGCCTGTATAAGCATCACCCGGTGCGCACCAGTGTGGCCGGAACGGTGGAGTCCATCTCTCACATCACGGCAGATACCCTGTATGCCTGTCACAAGGCATTTTATGACCCGGCAAATATGGTCCTGTGTGTGGCAGGCAACGTGGATCCGGAACGGGTGTGCGCCATCGCGGAGGAAATTCTTCCCGGAGCCTCTGGCATGGAGGTGGAGCGGGACTATGGACCGTGTGAGCCGAAGCAGGCGGCCCAGTCGCTGGTGGAAGTGAAGATGGAGGTGTCAGCGCCTGTGTTCCAGCTGGCCTTCAAGGGGGACGGTGTAGCCCCGGGGGAGGAGACGCTTCGTCTGCAGCTTTTGGGCGATCTTGCCGCACAGGTGCTGGTGGGAACATCCAGCCCGCTGTACGCTGAATTGTATGAGTCCGGACTGATCAACGGAGAGTTTGGCTGCGGCTGTGAGCTGTATCCCGGCTGCGTGTTCCTGTATGCCGGCGGTGAGAGCCGGGACCCGGAACTGGTGAGCCGACGCATTATGCAGGAAGCCGGGCGACTGGTGCGCGAGGGCATCGACGAGAGGCTGTGGCAGCGGCTGAAAAAAGCGGCGTACGGCAGCCGGGTGCGCGCCCTCAATTCCTTTGAGAGCCTTTGCGTAGACCAGGCCCAGTGCTTTTTCTCCGGGGCTGGGTCTCTGGCCTTCCCGGAGATGTTTGACCGGTTAACTGCCCAGGATGCCCGGCTGCTGCTGGAGCAATGGGTGACCCAGGAACGTGCCACTCTTTCCGTGGTGCGTCCGAAGGAGGAAGCGAAATGAGTTTTATTGATTTGCCGGGTACGGAGCTGGTCAATCAAGTGACCTTTCCGGGCCTCGGTCTGGATTTTGAGCTGAATCGCGTGGCGTTCGTGCTGTTTGGCAAGAACGTCTACTGGTACGGGGTGATCATTGCCCTGGGCTTCCTGTTGGCAGTGCTGTGGTGCTGCCGGCAGGCGGGCAAGTACGGCATCGGCCAGGATCATATTCTGGATGTGCTGATTGCGGCAGTCCCCCTGTGCATTGTAGGCGCCCGGACGTATTACGTGTTATTTGAGCTTGACCGGTTCCAAAAGGCGGACGGTTCGCTGGACTGGGGGGAGATCCTCTCCATTCGAGACGGAGGCATCGCCATTTACGGTGCGGTGATCGCTGCCGCGCTGGTGGTGTTGGGTTACTGCCGGTGGAAGAAAATTGAATTTCTTCCCTTTGCCGATCTGGGGGTGCAGGGTCTGCTCATCGGACAGCTGGTGGGCCGCTGGGGCAACTTTGTCAACGTGGAGGCATACGGCGGAGTGACCGATGTGGTCTGGCGCATGAGCTCGCCTGCCATTGCCCGGGAACTGTTCCGGCCCACCGATGCGGCCTACGATGCCATCATGGACGGGACTCTGGGCGTACATCCCACCTTCTTTTACGAATCCATGTGGAACCTGCTGGGCTTTTTGCTCATCGTAGCCGCGGCTCGCTGGTTCTATCGCTTTGACGGTCAGCTGTTTTTGAGCTACGTGTGCTGGTACGGCATTGGACGGGCATGGATCGAGGGGCTGCGCATGGACAGCCTGTACTTCTTTGATCTGGAGCTGTTTGGTCTGCCCATCCGCACCTCTCAGGTGGTGGCGGCCCTGTCTGCCTTTGCAGCGGGCTGGGTGCTGCTTTACCAATTGATCGTGCGCCGGAACCGGCATCTGCCGTTGTATGCCCAGCGCATGGCGCAGGAGGCACAGGGACAGACAACACAGGAGGCTGCTATCAAACCCATTGTTATGGACGGCAAGGTCCTTGCCACTAAGGTCAAGGAGGAGATGCGCCGTCAGTCGGACAAAATGAGCGCCAAGCCCGGTCTTGCGGTGATCATTGTGGGGGACAACCCTGCCTCCCGTGTGTACGTCAACGGAAAGAAGAAGGATTGTGAGGAGTGCGGCTTCTACAGCGAGGAGCACGCCCTGCCGGCACAGACCTCCATGGACGAGCTGCTCTGCCTCATTCGTCAGCTCAACGAGCGGGAGGACATTGACGGAATTCTGGTCCAGCTACCCCTGCCCAAGCACCTCAACGAGCAGGAGGTGCTGCGCACCATTCGGCCGGACAAGGACGTGGACTGCTTCCACCCTTACAATGTGGGCAAGCTGATGATCGGTGGCGCGGGCTTTTTGCCCTGCACGCCGGCCGGCGTGATGCGTATGCTCAAGGAGTACAAGGTGGACGTGGCCGGCAAGCACTGTGTGGTGGTGGGCCGGTCCAACATCGTGGGCAAGCCCCAGGCCATGCTTATGTTGCGTGAGCACGCGACCGTTACCATCTGCCATTCCCGCACCCCCGACCTGGCTGAGCAGTGCCGCAAGGCAGATATTCTGGTGGCCGCGGTGGGTAAGGTGGGGCTGATCACCGGCGATATGGTCAAGGATGGGGCGGTAGTCATTGATGTAGCCATGAACCGCAACGAACAGGGCAAGCTGTGCGGCGATGTGGTGTATGACCAGGTGGCGCCCAAGTGCACCCACATCACGCCTGTCCCCGGCGGCGTCGGCCCCATGACCCGGGCCATGCTCATGGAGAACACCCTCTATGCTGCCAAGGTACACGGCAAGAAATAATTGATTTGAGCAAACGGCTCCCGTAACTACGGGGGCCGTTTTTTTATGCGTTGGCATAAGCGGGGACAGGCCGTCATAGTAATGGGTAAACACAAGCGAGAGGTGATGGAATGCAGAGCTATCGTCAGGCGGTGCAGGTGCTACCACTGCATATGCGTCAGTTGGCGCTGCGGCTGCCGCCGGAGCAGATGATGCAGGTGGAGGAGATCCGGCTTCGGATCGGACGGCAGCCCACTGTGGTGCTGAGCGACGGGGAGTTTTCTTTGCCGGACAGTCATGCGCTGGAACGGGAGGATCTGGAGCGGTTGGTGGAGATCGCAAGCCGCTGGTCCATCCATACGGTGCTGGAGCAGATGTGTCGGGGGTTTCTGGCCCTGGAGGGAGGGCACCGGCTTGGGTTGTGCGGTACGGTGGTGATGAAGGGGGAGAGCGTTCACGCTCTGCGGGACATATCCTGCGCCAACCTGCGCGTTGCCCGCCAAAGGGTGGGTGTGTGTGAGCCGCTGCTTTCCCGGCTGCGCGACCGGGCGCAGCTGTACAGCACCCTGATCCTCGCGCCCCCCGGTGCAGGAAAGACCACCCTTCTGCGGGACTTGATCCGGGCAGTATCCAGCGGCGGGGGCGGACTTCGAGTGGGCGTTGTGGATGAGCGCGGGGAGCTTGCTGCCACATGGCGTGGGCAGCCGCAGCTGGAGCTGGGCGAGCGCACCGATGTATTGTCCGACTGTCCAAAGGCGGTAGGAATCGAGCTGCTGCTGCGGGGCATGTCACCCCAGGTGCTGGCGGTGGATGAGATCACTGCCCGGCGGGATGTGCAGGCCATGATGAGCGCGGCGGGGTGTGGCGTGTGTTTGCTGGCCACCGCCCACGGAACCGACCGGCAGGATCTGGAACGGCGACCGGTATATCGGGAGCTGCTGGAGCAGGGGATCTTCCGCCGCCTGGTCACCATACGGGTGAAAAATGGGGAACGGGAATTTGATGTGGAGGAGCTGACGTGAAGGCCGCGGGTGTACTTCTGGTGTGCGGGGGCTGCTTGTGGTGGAGTATACGGGCTTGTCAGCGGCAGCGGCTGATGCTGTGTGTGTTGGAGGACATGACCGGAGCGGTGGAGTATCTGGAACGGGAGCTGGAGTTGGGACAGCGGCCTGTGCCGGAATTGCTGGAGCAGCTGACAAACCGTGGCTGTCAACCGGTCCGGGCGGCCTTTGATCGATGCAGGAGAGCGTTGGAGGGGGGTGTAGGCCTCCCGGACAGCTGGCAGGCAGCGCTGGCGCACACGGGACTTGACAGGCAGGAGTGTCGTGCTTTGGAGCCGCTGGGCTGGCTGTTGGGACGGTATGACGCCCAGGGACAGGGTGCGTCTCTGGTCCGCCTGCACCGGCATCTGGAACAAATGGTAGAGCAGCGGCGACGCAGAACGGCCCAGCAGGTGCGTGTGATCGGGGCCCTGGGTGTGACGGCAGGGGGCTTTTTATCCCTGACTTTGATTTGATGCAAAGGATGAGAATGGCATGGATGTGGATCTGATCTTCAAGATCGCTGCAGTGGGGATATTGGTCAGCGTGCTCAATCAGGTGCTTACCCGGGCGGGACGTGACGAGCAGGCGACCATGGTCACGCTGACCGCCCTTGTGGTGGTACTGATGATGGTGGTGCGGGAGATCGCCGACCTGTTTGCCATGGTGAAGGAGCTGTTTGCCCTGTGATGGAACTGATGCTGAAAGTGGCGGCAGGCGCGGTGACCGGGGTGCTGTGTGCGGCCATGGTGCGTCGGGGCGGGGCGGAATTTGCCCTTGTGCTGGTGCTGGCGGTGCTGGCCTGGATCCTGCTGCAGACAGGGAGGGAACTGGGCCGTATTCTTTCAATGATGCAGCAGTTGAGCCAGCTGGGCAGTCTGGACGGGCCAATTGTTGAGCCGGTGGTCAAGGTGGTTGGGCTGTCCATCATCACCCGGGTGACGACGGAGCTGTGCCGTGGCGCGGGAGAAGGGGGGATCGCCACTGTGGTGGAGATCGCGGGAACGGTGCTCGCCCTTGGGGCGGTGCTTCCTCTGGTCAGCGCCGTAGTGGAACTGATCGCGGGGCTGCTGACATGAAACGATTGCTTTGTGTCCTGCTGCTTTTGCTGGCGATGACCCCAATGTGTGCGGCCCGGGACACCAAACTGTGGGAACAGGTTGGGGCGCAAGAGCTGGAGCGGGCAGGGGAACGCTATGGTGTGCAGGGTGACCTTGAGGAATATGCGTCCCTGGAGCAGGGACTCGGACAAGTGCTGACCTCTCTTGCCGACCATTTGCCTCAGGTGATGGGTGAGGGGGTAAAAAGCGCGCTCCGACTGCTGGCGGTGGTGATGCTGTGCGCCTTGATTCAGGGAATGCAAGGTGTGGGCGCAGGGGATGGCGTGAGCGTGGTCACTGCGGCAGGGAGCCTTGCTATCGCGGCCCTGGCCGCCCAGGATATGGGGGTTATGCTGGGCCTTGGGCGCAGCACAGTGGAGAATATGCACGACTTTGGTCAGGTGCTCATGCCTGTCATGGCTGCCTGCACCGCCCTGAGCGGAGCGCCCGCCAGTGCTGCGGCACGGCAGGTGGCCACGGCGCTGTGCTCCAACGCGCTACTGGCTCTAATCGACCGTGTGCTGGTGCCCATGGTATACGCCTATGTGGCGGTCAGCGCGGCCTACGCGGTGGTGGGCAACCCCGGACTCAAACGGCTGGGTACGCTGCTCAAAGGGATGACTACCTGGGTGTTGACTACGGTGCTGGTGGCCTTTGTCAGCTACCTGTCTGCCAGCGGCGCTGTGGCCGGAAACACCGATGCCGCAGCGCTGAAGGCGGCAAAAATGACCATCTCCACCGTTGTTCCGGTGGTGGGGCGTATCCTGTCGGATGCAGCGCAGACCGTGCTGGCCGGCGCCGGTCTGCTGAAAAATACCGTAGGGGTGTTCGGCATGGTGGCGGTACTGAGTTTGTGCGTGGTCCCCTTTCTTCGCCTCGGGGGCCATTACATCAGCTATAAGGTCAGCGCGGCTCTGGCGGGAACAGTAGCAGATGGTCGGCTTGCCGAGCTGATCGCAGCCATCGGGACGGCGTTTGCTCTGGTTCTTGGCATGGCGGGGGCCTGTGCCCTCGTGCTGCTGGTCAGTGTGGTTACCGGAGTGGCGGGGGTGGACACATGATCGAACTGATACGTCAATGGGTACTGGGTGTCACCTGCGCGGCGCTGCTGGGTGCTCTTGCAGTACAACTGACGGGCAAGGGAGCGCTGGGACAGGTTGGGCGGCTGGTGAGCGGCCTGGTGCTGTTGTGGTCGGTACTCAGCCCTTTGCCGGGGGTGGATATTGCCCGGCTGACGCAGCCGTTTCTGGACGCAGGCACGCAGACGGAACAGGAACGCCGGCGGTTAAGTGAGCAAACGGATGTAGCTATGCGCACGGTCATAGAACAGGAGAGCGGGGCATATATTCTGGACAAGGCACAGCGGCTTGGGCTGGAAAACTGCCGGGTGCAGGTAAGCTGCCGGCTTAAGGACGGTGTGTGGCTGCCCTGGTCGGTGCAGGTGTCGGGCGCCGGGCCCAGCGCCCCACTCACACAGGTGATACAGGATGACCTGGGCGTTGCCGGGGATCGTATCTTCTATGAGGGAGGTGAGTGAGATGCGCTGGAAGAGGCCGGACTGGATGTCCGGGTGGAATGGCCTGTGGCAGCGGTATAAATATGCCCTGCTTGTTGTGCTTGTGGGGGTGCTCCTGCTCCTGCTTCCGGAGGGAAAGGGGGAAACGACCCCCGCGCCTCAGCCGGGGCAGGCGGTGCTGACAGCGGAGGAACTGGAGAAAAAGCTGGCCCATACGCTTGCACAGATCCAGGGTGCCGGTCGGGTGAGTGTGGTGCTGACGGTAAAAGAGGGGACACGGCAGGTGCTGGCAAAAGATGTGGAACAGCGCGCCGGTGAAACGGCCCAGGAGCACGTACTGGTGTCGGAAGGCTCCGGTCGGCAAAATACGGTTGCGTTGCAATCTGTAGGGCCGGTGTATCAGGGGGCGTTGGTGGTCTGTGACGGAGGAGACGACCCACGGGTCCGGCTTCAGATGCTGGAGGGTGTGCGTGTGCTGACCGGGCTGAGCTCGGACAAAATATCCGTTTTAAAACGGGGATAAGCAGGAGGAGGAAACGATGGCAAACAACAAGCGGGATCCACAGCGGTGGATGCAGACAATCCGGCGCAACGCCGTGGTGGCCACGGTGGTGGTGTTCGTGTGTGTGGCGGTCTATCTGAACTGGAACTACCAGAACGAGGGCGTCACAGACACGGGCAAAACGTTGGGAGAGGCGGCCCTGGTGGGAAACCAGAGCAGCGATCCTCTGGTAGACGGCACGGGGCAGCCCGAGGGCGAAACGCCCACGCCCGCTTCGGCAGATGCTTATTTTGCCGATGCGCGGCTAAACCGCCAACAGGCCCGTGACAGCGCACTGTCCATTCTGCGTCAGACCGCGGACAGTCCCGATGCCGACCAGCTGACCAAAGATCAGGCAGGGGCGGCGATCCAGACCATGGCCGGATATACCGTTACCGAAGCGCAGATCGAAAATCTTGTGGTGGCCAAAGGGTATGTGGATTGTGTGGCGTTCATCGGTGAGAATAGCCTGAGCGTGGTGGTACAGGTGCCGCAAGGAGAACTGACAGCGGTGGATACCGCCCGCATCACGGATATCGCAGTGCAGGAGACGGGGCTCAGCGCCGACCGAATCCGCATCATTGATGTGGCGGGAGGAAAATAATCGTTGTAATTTCCGAATTCTGTGGTACAATGGTTGTACCAAGATGAAGGAGCGTGACCTCAATGGCAGACACAAAGGAATACGTCACCCGGTCCGATGAACTGGGTAATATCCATATCTCTGAGGACGTACTGGCCGTCATCGCCGGCGCTGCCGCGCTGGAGGTGGAGGGTGTCAGCGCCCTGGCCTCGGGCAGCCGTGACATCAGCGAGCTGCTTGGCAAGAAGAATCTGACCCGCGGCATCCATGTGCAGGTGGAAGACGAACAGGTGCAGGTGGAGCTTGCCATCATGGTCAAATACGGCTACACTATTCTGGACGTGGCCCGTGCCGTTCAGGACGCGGTGACCACCAATATCGAGTCCATGAGCAGCCTGAAGGTGAGCGGTGTGAACATCAATGTGGGCGGCGTAGCATTTGAAAAAGAGGCTCCCAAGTCCGCGCAGTAACCAAATGAAACGTGAAAACGCAGCGGTGGATCGTGTGTATTCACCCGCTGCGTTTTTTCTTGCATTTTTCGTAAAATAGCACTTCCAATTTTGCATATTTATATATATAATATTGTCGATAAGCTGTCGCCTGACAGCGGACCGGAGGAGATCTACCTATGACAAGAACTGTTGCCCGTGAAATTGCCGTGCACATGGTGTTTGAGCTTGGTTTTGGCAACCGCAGCGCTCAGGAACTACTGGACGATGCGCTGACCCCGGAGTGCTTTGCTCTGATCGGTGCGGAAGAGCCCTTGTACGCCAGCTTCCCTGATGAGACCCAGTACAACTATATCCGCACACTGGTTACCGGAGCCTTTGACCATGGAGCGGAGCTGGACGACTATATTGCCCGTTATGCCGTTGGCTGGAACTTTGCCCGCATCCCCCGGGTGGCCGCCTCCATCATGCGCGTGGCCATGTACGAGGTGCTTTATATGCCCGATGTGCCCAACGCCGCCGCCATCAATGCCGCAGTGGAGATCGCCAAGGGCTATGAGGACCCGGAGGTGGTTTCCTTTATCAACGGCATTCTTGGTACCTTTGTGCGCACCGAATGCCCTCAGAGCGACGAGTGATGAACGTTCTGGGGCTGGATACCAGCAATTACACCACCTCTGTGGCTGTGTTCAACGGCCATGACGGGTTCCACGCCGGCCGCCTGCTGGAGGTGAGGCCGGGGGAGCTTGGTCTGCGCCAGAGTGACGCACTGTTTCAGCACGTGCGGCGGCTGCCCGCGCTCATGGAGCAGCTGACCGGCCGGCCGAAGCTGGAAGGCTTGTGCGCCGTGGGCGCCAGCACCCGTCCCCGGGCGCTGGAAGAGTCGTATATGCCGTGCTTTTTGGCGGGTGCTTCACAGGGGCAGGCGCTGGCCTGCGTTCTGGGAGTGCCCTTTTTTCCCTGTTCCCATCAGCAGGGGCATTTGGCGGCGGCGGCCTGGTCGGCCGGCCGCCTTGACCTGCTGGACCGCCCGTTCCTTGCCTGGCACCTGTCCGGCGGCACCACAGAGCTTCTGTTGGTAGAACCGGAGGGGCACAGCGTAAAGGCGACCATACTGGGCGGCACGCAGGATATTTCTGCAGGCCAGCTCATCGACCGTACCGGAGTGCTGTTGGGGCTGGCTTTTCCTGCGGGAAAGGGGCTGGACGCCCTGTATGGACAAGGGACGGACCACGCGCCGTTTAAGGTGCGGTTGGACGGACTGTACTTTTCTCTGTCGGGAATGGAAAACAAGGTCAAGGCCATGGTTGAACAGGGGACGCCGCCGGCCCAGACGGCACGATTTGTGCTGGACACGGTGGCTGATGTAGTGGTGCGCACCACCAAAGCAGCCCTGGAGCGCTATCCTGGCCTGAGTGTACTGTGTTCCGGTGGTGTGTCCTCCAATTCCCGGCTGCGGCAGGCCATGGAAGGCAGCTGTGGCGCGCTGTTTGCAGCGCCGGAATATTCCACTGACAACGCCATGGGAGTGGCGATCCTGACTCACCGCGCCCTGTGCGCTCAGGAGGAAGCATGAACCGGGATGTTCGAATTTTCAGCGTAGGACAGGTCAGTCAATACATCAAGGGCTGGATGGAGCAGGACCGCGTTTTGTCCGGCCTGATGATTCGGGGGGAAATCTCCAATTACAAGAGATACCCTTCCGGCCATCACTATTTTACCCTCAAAGATGCCGACAGCGCCCTGCGCTGTGTCATGTTTCGGGGGGATGCGGTTCGTCTGCGCTTTCAGCCAGAGAACGGAATGCAGGTCATTGCCGCCGGACGCATTACGGTTTTTCCCCGGGACGGACAGTATCAGCTGTACTGTGTCAGCCTCACTCCGGAGGGCGTAGGCGACCTGCAGCTGGCCTTTGAGCAGATCAAGAAACAGCTGGCGCAGGAAGGGCTGTTCGACCCGGCGCATAAAAAACCCATTCCCCGCTATCCCGGGCGCATCGCACTGATCACCTCGTCTGCCGGTGCGGCGGTGCGGGATATGCTGCGGGTGTTAAAGGCCCGCTGGCCCTCCAGCCGGGTGCTGGTTGTTCCCGTGCGGGTGCAGGGGGAGGAAGCGGCGGGGGAGATCGCTGCCGCTCTTGATTATGTGAACTACTATCAGCTGGCCGATCTGATCATCACCGGCCGGGGCGGCGGATCCATGGAGGATCTGTGGGCTTTTAACGAGGAGCCGGTGGCACGGGCCATCTTCCGTTCGGAGATCCCCGTCATCAGTGCCGTGGGCCATGAGCCCGACGTGACCATTGCCGACTATGTTGCCGACCTGCGTGCGGCCACCCCATCCAACGCAGCGGAGCTGGCGGTGCCCGACCGGGCGGAGCTGGGTCAGGTGCTGGACCAGCTGGGAGGACGGTTGGAGCAGGCAGGTGTATTGCCCGTGCTTCGGGCACGTCAGGCGCTGGATCGTCTGTCTGCCAGCCGCGCGCTGAGCGATCCGGGTCATTACCTGCAACAGCGGCGGCAACAGCTGGACGCCGTGGGGCGTCAACTGCTCCACGCCCAGACCCGCCGCATTGCCCGGGAAGGAAATCGTTTTGCCTCGTTGGCTGCCGGGTTGGATGCGCTCAGCCCTCTGAAAGTGCTGGCCCGCGGCTATTCCATTGCCTGGGTCGAGGATGGGACGGTCATCTCCCGGCTGGAACAGACACAGCTGGGGCAGCGGCTGAAGCTGCGTGTGTCTGATGGTGAACTTTCCTGCCGCGTGGAAGAAAGGAGTGCCTTGCATGGAGAAGAAAACACTTGATTTTGAGCAGGCCATGACCCGACTGGAAGAAATCGTGGGCCTGCTGGAACGGGGGGAGGCCCCCTTGGAGCAGTCTCTTGCCCTGTTTGAGGAGGGAACGGCCCTCATGCGTCAGTGCTCCGCGGTGCTGGAACAGGCAGAACAGAAGGTTGCCCTGCTGCAGGTGGGGGCGGATGGTCGCCCGGAGCAGGTGCGCTTTGACGGGGAGGAATGACCGTGGAACACAGCAAACGTCTGCAGCAGGATCAGCAGCTGGTGGAGAACTGGCTTGGCAGCTGCTTTGCCCATCGAACCGGATATGGCGCGATCTATGACGCGATGAACTACAGCCTGATGGCCGGCGGCAAGCGTATCCGTCCGGTGCTGGCGCTGGAGACCTGCCGTATGTGTGGGGGCGATGTGGAACAGGCGCTGCCCTTTGCCTGTGCGGTGGAGATGATCCATACCTACTCGCTCATTCACGATGACCTGCCCTGCATGGACGATGACGATCTGCGCCGGGGCAAGCCCACCAACCACAAGGTGTTCGGGGAAGCCACGGCGGTTCTGGCCGGCGATGCGCTGCTTACCGCCGCCTTTGAGATGATGACGGAGCATGGCCGGGACCTGCCCGCCCAGCGCGTGCTGGATGCCATAGACTGTCTGAGCCATGCGGCGGGTGCCGGGGGCATGGTGGGCGGTCAGGTGCTGGACATGGAGGGGGAAACGCGCCCTCTGTCCGTATCTGAGCTTAAACTGACCCAGTCGCTGAAAACCGGGGCGCTGATCCGTGCTGCCGCTGAGATCGGCTGTATCGTGGCCGGCGGAACGCCGGAGCAGTGCGCGGCAGTGCGGCAGTATGCCCAGTGTATCGGCCGGGCCTTTCAGGTGCGGGACGATATGCTGGATGTGACCAGCACCGACGAGGTGCTTGGAAAACCCATTGGTTCCGATGCCCAAAATGGGAAGACTACTTTTGTCACCGCCCTTGGTCTGGAGGGGTGCGCTGTGCTGGTGGAGCAACTGACCGGACAGGCGGTGGACGCGCTGAGGGGCTTTGATGACCCTGCTTTCCTCATCTGGCTTGCCCACCGGCTGGCCGGACGGGAGAGTTGACGGGATACAGAACGAGAACACTTTTTTGCTGGAGGACGAGCTATGCTGACGGACCGGGATCTGGCTGAACTGGATATGCGCCGGCTGAGCGATGAGCACGCATACAATTTGTGCGTACAGCTGCGGGAGGACCTGCTGCAGCAGGTGTCCCGCACCGGCGGACACCTTGCCTCCAATCTGGGGGCGGTGGAGCTGACGGTGGCGCTGCACCGGGTGTTTGACCTGTCCCGGGACCGGCTGGTCTTTGACGTGGGACACCAGTGCTATGTCCACAAAATGCTCACCGGGCGTGCCGACGCCATGGACACCATGCGCCAGTTTGGCGGTCTGGCCGGTTTTCCCAAGCCGGGGGAGAGTGAGACGGATGCTTTCGTGGCCGGCCATGCCTCCAATTCCGTTTCTGTGGCTCTGGGTATGGCCAATGCCAGAACGCTGTTGGGTGAGGATTACCACGTGCTGGCCCTCATCGGTGACGGGGCGCTGACCGGAGGGCTGGCCTACGAGGGCCTGTCCAACGCGGGTCAGAGCAAGGAAAACTTGCTGGTCATTCTCAATGACAACGGAATGTCCATCTCCGGCAATGTGGGCGGTGTGGCCCAGTATTTGTCCCGCCAGCGGCTCAAGCCCCAGTACCTGAGAGTGAAAAAATATTACCGCAAGCTCATGTCGCTGACTTGGCTGGGCAAGAAGATCTACAAAATCACCCACGGACTGAAAAAGGGTATCAAGCAGAGCCTGCTGCCCTGCAGCTTCTTTGAGGACATGGGGTTCTCCTATCTTGGTCCGGTGGACGGCCATGATGTGAAGCTGCTCACCCGCATGCTGGCCTATGCCAAGGAAAAGGACGGCCCTGTGCTGGTGCATGTGCGCACCGTAAAAGGTAAGGGGTGTTCCTATGCCGAACGCACTCCGGACCGCTATCACGGGGTATCTCCCTTTGATGTGAAAACCGGCGCTCTGCGCAGCCGCGGCGGGGAGAGCTTTTCCGGTGTGTTTGGGCGCACCCTGTGCGCGCTGGCCGCACGGGAGCCACGTGTTTGTGCCATTACCGCCGCCATGCAAAGCGGCACCGGACTGGACGCGTTTGCATCCCAGTTCCCCCAGCGGTTCTTTGACGTTGGGATCGCGGAGGGCCACGCGGTGGCTATGGCCGGCGGTATGGCAAAGCAGGGGGCCGTTCCTGTGTTTGCCGTATATTCTACTTTTTTGCAGCGGGGCTATGATATGCTGTTGCACGATATTGCCCTGCAGCGGCTGCACGCGGTGTTCGCCGTGGACCGGGCCGGTCTTGTGGGAGATGACGGCGAGACACACCACGGTGTGTTTGATGTGGCCTATCTGGACAGCGTGCCCGGCATGACGGTGTTTGCCCCCTCCAGCTTTGCCGAAGTGGAGCGCATGTTGGAGCGTGCTGTAATGGAGCAGACCGGTCCGGTGGCGCTGCGCCTGCCCCGGGGAGGGGAGGGTGTCTACACCGCTGATAGTGGCGATGCCCCGGCCGTGGTGCTGCGGGAGGGAACCGACCTGACGCTGGTCAGCTACGGTATCCTCATCAACCGGGCGCTGGAGGCGGCAGAGCAGCTGGCCCGGGAGGGGGTGCAGGCCGAGGTGATCAAGCTGAACACCATCACTCCTCTGGATGCCGACCTTGTTTGCAGCAGCGTGGAAAGAACCGGCAGACTGCTTGTGGCGGAAGACTGTGTCGCTGCGGGCAGTGTGGGTCAGCGTCTGTGTGCCGCTCTGGCCCAGAGGGGAATCCCGGCCAAAACAGCGCTGGTAAACAGCGGCGCGTCCTTTACTACCCATGGCAGAACCCCTTTGCTGGAGCGCCAGCTTGGACTGGACGCGGAACATCTTTGTCAACTGGGAAAGAAGGTGTGTCACCGTGGCTAAAATGCGGTTGGATGTGCTGATGACCGAACGGGGTCTGGCAGAAAGTCGCCAAAAGGCGCAGGCCATCATCATGTGCGGTCAGGTGTACGTCAACGACCAGAAGCAGACCAAGGCGGGCGCGCCGGTTACGCCGGAAGACCGCATTGAAGTGCGGGGCAAGACCCTTGCCTATGTCAGCCGGGGCGGTTTGAAGCTGGAAAAGGCCATGCAGTGCTGGCCCATCGCGCTGGACGGTGCGGTGTGTGCCGACATCGGCGCGTCCACCGGCGGCTTTACCGACTGTATGCTGCAAAACGGCGCCAGTCGTGTGTACGCGGTGGATGTTGGCTATAATCAGTTGGACTGGCGGCTTCGCACCGACGCCCGGGTGGTGTGCATGGAGCGCACCAACGCCCGCAACCTCTCTCCCGAACTGATCGAATGCCCGCTGGATTTTGCGTCGGTGGACGTGTCCTTCATTTCCCTCAGCCTGATCCTGCCTGCCCTGCACTCGGTCCTGAAACCGGAGGCTCAGGTGGTGTGCCTTGTGAAGCCGCAGTTTGAGGCTGGGAAGGAAAAGGTGGGGAAAAAGGGTGTTGTGCGCGACCCTGCCGTCCATCTGGAGGTGCTGGAGCACTTTTTGCAGCACGCCCGGACCGCCGGATTTACCGTGCTGGATATGGATTTTTCACCCATCCGGGGTCCGGAGGGGAACATTGAATACCTTGGCTATCTCAGCGCCGGGACGGGCACGCCATATGAGGGCGACCTAAAGGAATTGGTGGCCCTTTCCCACGGAAAGCTTGAGGAGGTACACCCATGAGAGTGATTTTAAGCTCCAACCCCTACCGGGACCGTGGTATGCGGGCAGCCCGGCAGGCCAGAGAAATTCTGGAACGGGCCGGGGTGGAGTGTGTATTCTGTCTGCCCTTTGAGCTGGGACAGGGCAGCCAGATGGAACTGCCCCGGGACCTGACCTTTGCCGATCAGCAGCAGGAACTGACCCGGGCAGATATGCTCATTTGTTTTGGAGGAGACGGTACGCTGCTGCATGCGGCCAAGGACGCTACCATACATAACGTGCCTATTTTGGGTGTGAATATGGGAAGCGTGGGCTTCATGGCTGAGCTGGAAGAAACCGATCTGTCTCAGATCGCCCGTCTGGCGGCAGGGGACTATACCGTGGAGCAGCGCATGATGCTGCGGGTGCGTCTGTTTCGGGGACGGCAGGTGGTGCTGGACGAGCTGGCACTGAACGATGCAGTGCTCTCCAAAGCGTCCATCGGCCGTGTAGCGGAGCTGGATGTGAGTGCCGACGGGGTGATCATCAGCCGGCTGTCCGGCGATGGTGTGGTGATAGCCACCCCCACGGGCTCTACCGCCTACTCCATGTCTGCGGGTGGCCCTATTGTGGAGCCTACCTCGGATACCCTGATCGTAACTCCGGTTTGTGCTCATCAGCTTACAGCACGCCCGATGGTGGTGGCACCGGAGCGTACCATCAGTGTTCAGCTGCCCCGCAAGAGCCGCAAGAGTGTGTACCTGTCCATGGATGGGGGCAAGTCGGTGCGGGTGTCGGGCACGGACCGAGTAGAGATCTGCCGGGCTGACAGCCGCACCCGCCTTGTGCGGCTGAGTGAGCGAAACTTTTACCAGCTGCTCAATCAAAAATTGGGAGGGTGAACTGCGTGAAAGGAACAAGACAGGCTGAGATCCTGAAAATCATTGCACACAATGACGTAGAGACCCAGGAACAGCTGCTGGATGAGCTGCGCCGCCGGGGATTTTCCGCTACCCAAGCCACCATATCCCGAGATATTAAGCAGCTGCATCTGGTCAAGGAACAGGCGGGGACCGGCCGCTATCGCTATACTCAGTCGGAACGCAAGCATTCCCTTGATTTTGCCGGCCGGCTGCGTACAATTTTCAAAGAAAGTGTGACCTCTTTCGACGTGGCTCAGAACATCGTGGTCATTAACACCATGCCCGGCCTTGCCTCTGCGGCCTGTTCGGCGCTGGACTCCATGGACATCGACCAGATGGTTGGCACTCTGGCGGGGGATGATACCGCGATTCTGATCATGCGCACCAACGACGCGGCGGCGGAGTTCTGCAGCGAGATCCATACCATGCTCAATTAGTAGGGGGGATGGGGGATGCTTTCCCTGCTCCATATTGAAAATATTGCGGTCATCCAGTCGGCGGACATCCGGTTTGAGCCCGGGTTCAATGTTCTGACCGGTGAGACGGGCGCGGGCAAATCCATCGTCATCGACGCCATCGGCGCGGTGATGGGGGAGCGTACCAGTCGGGACCTGATCCGTACCGGAGCCAAATCTGCCCGGGTGAGCGCCCTGTTCTGCCAGCTGCCCGCTTTGGATTGGTTTGAGGAAAACGGCATTTCGCCCGATGAAAACGGGGAACTGCTGCTGGAGCGCGAGCTGCAGGGGGACGGACGCAACCTGTGCCGGGTGAACGGACGGCCGCTCACCGTGGCCCATCTCAAGGGTCTTGGTCAGCAGCTTTTGAACGTCCACGGACAGCATGACGGACAGCAGCTGCTGGACCCTGCCTGCCATCTGAGCTATCTGGACCGCTTCGGAGAAACCGGGGAGCTGCTGGCCGCCTACGGGGCGTGTTATGACACGCTGACCGCTCTGCGTCGACAGTGCAGCAGTCTAATCATGGATGAGGCGGAAAAAGCCCGGCGTGTGGACACTCTGACCTACCAGATCACCGAGCTGGAACGGGCGGAGCTCAAGCCGGGGGAGGACGAGGAGTTGACTGCCCGGCGAGAGTTGCTGCGCAACGCCGGACGCATTATGGATGGGGTGCAGAGCGCTTTTTACGCTCTGTCCGGCGGAGACACCGGCGATGGCGCACTGTCCTTGCTCATGGAGGCGGAGCAGTCTCTGAGGAACGCAGGACGTTGCAGTGACCAGCTGGCTCGGCTGGCTGAAACGGCGGTGGAGGTGCGTTGCGCGGCGGATGACCTTGCGGAGCGTGTGCGCGACCTGCGGGACAGCTTTGAGTTCTCTTCCGGAGAACTGGACCGCATCGAGGGACGGCTGGACCTGATCTACCGTCTGCGAAAAAAGTACGGCGCTACGGTGGAGGATATGCTGGACTATCTGGAGCGCTGCCGGCGGGAACTGGACGAGATCCAGTATGCCGACGATACGCTGGCCCGGCTGGAGTTGGAGTTGCAGGACGCTTTGGACAAGGCGCGGCAATGCGCCCGGGCCCTGTCTGAGGCCCGAAAGCAGGCCGCCCTGTGCCTGCAGGAGCGTATCCGAAATGAACTGACCCAGCTGGATATGCCCAAAGTGCGTTTTGAGGTGGAGTTTTCCCCGAAAACCGGAGAGGATGGTTTGGATGCCACGGGCATGGACGAGGTGCAGTTTCTCATGTCTGCCAATGTGGGAGAAGACCTCAAGCCCATTCACAAGATTGCCTCCGGCGGTGAGCTGGCCCGCATCATGCTGGCGTTGAAGAACGTGCTGGCGGAGAATGACGACGTATCCACGCTGGTCTTTGACGAGGTGGATACGGGGGTGTCCGGCCGTGCGGCCCAGAAGGTGGCCAAAAAGATGGCGGATGTGGCCCGGTGCAAGCAGGTGCTGTGCGTGACCCATCTACCCCAGATTGCTGCCATGGCGGACAGCCATTTCTCCGTGGAAAAAGGGGAGGCGGATGGCCGGACCTTTACCGCGGTGGAAAAGCTCAGCCGGGAGCGTCGGCGGGAGGAGCTAGCCCGTCTGACCAGCGGAGACCTGCTGTCTGACACCGCCCTGCGTGGTGCGGAGGAACTGCTGGTCCGGGCGGAGGAATACCGCCTTGGCCGGGAATAAGGAGGGACGGATATGGCATTTGCGTTGCTGCCCGTGGTGGCGGTGGGTGCGCTTGTGCTCATCGCGGTGATCGGGTTTATTATCCACCAGAGTCGTTAAGAAGTTTTTTCATAAATTAGTCAAATCCAACATTGTGGATCTTGGCATGGTGTGCTATGGTTAAAGCACCGTACACAAGGAGGAGTTTTCATGAATCGATTTCCGGACAGAGCGAGGGTTTGCTTCGTTGGTGACAGCATTACACACAACAACCGATATGTGGCCCATATCGTAGCCTACTACCGGGAGCACTTTCCCAAGGCCGGTGTGGAGTTTTACAACTGCGGCACTTCAGGTGCCACCCTGCGGTGTACACTCAACGGCTTTGACGAGGATATACGCCCTTATAACCCCACCCATGTGGTGTTTATGATGGGGGTGAATGATTCCGGACGCTCTTTGCTCAACGATCCGTCAGAGAACCGATATGATTTACTGGTGGAGAAGTTTGAATTGTTCAAGACCCGGCTGGATACCCTGTGTGCCATGCTGAAGGAGATGGGAACGCAGCTGATCATTTGCACTCCGCCCCCTTACGCGGAGTATATCGACAGCGATGTGACGCCCCTGCCCGGCGGAAGTGCGTTGTTGCTGGGTTACGCCGACTATCTGAAGGCGTTTGCCAAAGAGCGCGGCATCCCTGTGTGTGATCTGCACACCGACATCACCCGCGCCATGCAGACCGAGACCATTTATCGCACGGACCGGGTGCATCTTCTGGAGCGCGGCCACTATCATCTTGCCAAGGGGTTCCTGGCCTTCCAGGGTCTTGATCTGGGAGAGGAAAAGCCCCTGCCTGCCGACGTGCAGGAGTGGGATGAGCACATGGGTATGGTTCGCTCTATTTTTGCCGCAGAGCACTTTGTCATGCACGATGACTTCACATCCACCAACGAGCAGCGCATCGAGGCCATCAAGCAGTGGCTGGAACAGGAGAAGGACCTGCCTGACACCGATTACTACAAAATGCTTTACCAAAAGCATCAGCGCATTAAGCATGAACAGCCCGAGCACATCCGCTTTTGCATTGATTTCATGAAAAATCAGTAACCAAAAGGGCTCTTGACAAAGGTTAAAATGCCCGTTATAATGCACTCGTTACCGCGTTGAAGGGGACAAGTAGCCCGGTTGTTGCTGCACAGAGAGCCGTTCGTCTGGTGCAAGAACGGAGAGCGCTGCCGTGTGAATACGCCCCGGAGCAGCCGCCCGAACAGGCAACTCAGTAGGGTCGTGCCGGGAGCGCCCGTTACCGCGCCGGAGTGTGTCAGCACTCACCGAGGTCCATGCCCGCGAGGGGTGGACGAACCAGAGGTGGTACCGCAATTTGATTGCCCTCTGTCCCTATGGACAGAGGGCTTCTTAGTTTTCTTGAAAAGGAGATGCGGTTTGTGACTCAGCAGCAAAAAGGAACGCTGTTTGTGTTTGTTGCCTCCGTGCTCTACAGCTTGGGCGGCCTGTGCATCAAGGTGATCCCGTGGAACGGACTTGCCATCAACGGCGGGCGCACCGCCATTGCTCTGGTGGTTATGGCGGTGTACTTTTGGAAAACCGGTCACCGTCTGCGCCTTAACCACTGGATCCTGTTGGGTGCATTTGCGGTGTGTGGAACGAACATCCTGTTTTCTGTGGCGAACAAGATGACCACCGCGGCCAATGCCATTGTGCTGCAGTACACCGCACCCATCTTTGTCATCCTTCTGTCTGCACTCCTTCTGCGCAAGCGGCCTGGGAAACTGGATCTGGTCACCTGCGCGGTTGTGTTCGGCGGTGTGGTGTGTTTTTTCATCGAAAGTCTGTCCGGCGGCCGCCTGACGGGGGATGTGTTGGCCCTTATTTCTGGCATCAGCTATGCCGGTGTGTTTATGCTCAACGATCTGCCGGACGGAGATCCGCTCTCTTCCGCTTTTTTGGGGCATGTGATCAGCGCTGCGGTGGGACTGCCCTTTTTGTTCCGGGAGACGGATTTTGGCACGACTGCAATCACAAGTCTTGTGGTGCTGGGCGTGTTTCAGGTGGGTCTTGCTTTCATCTTCCTGGGAGAGGGCCTGAAGAGCACCCCGCCGGTCACCGCCAGTCTTGTTTCTGGCCTTGAGCCGGTGCTCAACCCCATTTTGGTGGCGGTGTTTTATCATGAATATATCGGTCTTACTGCCCTTGTTGGCGCAATCATCGTAGTGGGTGGCGTGATCGGTTATAATGTCCTGCTGGCCCAGCAGTGGACACAGGCAAAGCAGTAAATAAATTTTTTAATTCATATAAGGAGAAATAGTTATGACTTGCTACGAAGAACTCAAAGCTCGCGGCCTGATCGCTCAGGTCACCAACGAGGAGGAGATCTCCAAAATGATCAACGAGGGCAAGGCCGTGTTCTACATCGGCTTTGACCCCACCGCCGACTCCCTGCATGTGGGTCACTTTATGGCCCTGTGTCTGATGAAGCGGCTGCAGATGGCTGGCAACAAGCCCATCGCCCTCATCGGTGGCGGTACTGCCATGATCGGCGACCCCTCCGGTCGCACCGACATGCGCTCCATGATGACCCGGGAGACCATTCAGCACAACTGCGACTGCTTCAAGGTGCAGATGGAGCGTTTCATCGAGTTTGGCGAAGGCAAGGCCCAGATGGTGAACAACGCCGACTGGCTGCTGGACCTGAACTATGTGGACGTGCTGCGTGAAGTGGGCGCCTGCTTCTCCGTGAACAACATGCTGCGGGCCGAGTGCTACAAGCAGCGCATGGAGAAGGGGCTGTCCTTCCTGGAGTTCAACTACATGATCATGCAGTCCTATGACTTCTACTACCTGTACCAGAATTACGGCTGCAATATGCAGTTTGGTGGCAACGACCAGTGGAGCAATATGCTGGGCGGCACCGAGCTGATCCGCAGAAAGCTTGGTAAGGGTGCTCATGCCATGACCATCACGCTGCTTCTGAATTCCGAAGGCAAGAAGATGGGCAAGACTGCCAAGGGCGCAGTGTGGCTGGACCCCAACAAGACCACTCCCTTTGATTTCTACCAGTACTGGAGAAATGTTGAGGATGCCGATGTCCTGAAGTGCATCCGTATGCTGACATTCCTGCCCCTGGAGCAGATCAATGAGATGGAATCCTGGAAGGATGCCCAGCTGAATGTGGCCAAGGAGATCCTGGCTTTTGAGCTGACCAAGCTGGTGCACGGCGAGGAGGAGGCAGCTAAGGCACAGGCCGCTGCCAAGGCTCTGT